>JAXJWR010000367.1:0-2574 GCA_036307905.1 Acutalibacteraceae bacterium | reverse complement strand
TCGTGTACGGTGTCGTGGATAGCGTCAAGGCCAAGCTCCTTAGCAAGCTTTGCAAGCTCGAACTTGCCCATGGTTGCGCCGTTTTCGGCATCTACACGCATCTCCAGGTTCTTCTTGGTAGAGTCGGTAAGAACTTCACCCAGAAGCTCGGCAAACTTTGCAGCGTGCTCTGCCTCTTCATATGCCGCCTTCTCCCAGTAAAGGCCGATTTCGGGATAGCCTTCTCTGTGAGCAACGCGAGCCATTGCAAGATACATACCAACCTCGCTGCATTCGCCGTTGAAGTTTTCGCGGAGACCGTCGATAATTCTCTGGTCAACTCCCTTTGCAACGCCTACAACGTGCTCGGCAGCCCAGGACTTTTCGCCCGACTGTTCCTTAAACTTTTCGGCCTTAGCCTTGCAGATGGGGCACATATCGGGAGCAGAGTCGCCCTCGTGAACGTAACCGCAGATAGTACATACAAACTTTTTCATAATTTTATTCCTCCAAAAAATTTAATTTGTTTTTATTTGCCTGAAAGGCAGTTTTTGCACACACCTACAAAGGTGTATGTACCAAAATCGACCTTGGAGCCTGTATCGGCTTCTACCAGCCTACGGGTATCCTCGGTATCGATAAAGATATCGGTAATAGTTTCACAGCTTTTGCAGTAAAAATGACTGTGCTGTGATATGTCCCCGTCGAAATGCTCGTGATTGTCGCCAACGGGTATTTTACGGATTACCCCCTCTTTTTCTAAGTTTCCCAGGTTCCGATACACGGTGCCCAGGCTTATGTTGGGGATTTCAATACGGACGTTTTCGTAAATCCAGGCGGCGGTGGGGTGGGTTTTTGTGGAGCAAAGCACATTCAGTATCGCTTCGCGCTGTCTGGAATAATTCTTCATCGGAGCCTCCTTTTTCAAAAGTAGTAATCTTTACTGATTTCATTATATCAAAAATTTTTCGTTTGTCAAGTTTTTTATTTACTTTTTTTAAAAAAATTAGTATAATGTTTTCAGACTACAAAATCATTATGAAAGGAGGCCTGTATAATATGAAAGAAAATCACATTTCGGCTTCGGTTATAAAAAGGCTTCCGCGTTACTACCGTTTTCTGGGAGAGCTTAAAAAACAGGGCAAGGACAGAATCTCCTCCTCAGAACTGGCCCGCCGTATGAATCTTACCGCAAGCCAGATACGACAGGACCTTAACTGCTTCGGCGGTTTCGGACAGCAGGGCTACGGCTACAATATTGAAATGCTGCGAAGCGGCATTGGCGATATTCTGGGTCTTGGCGAACCTGCCGCCGCTATAATGCTGGGTGTGGGAAAGCTGGGCGTTGTGGTTGCCGAAAATATGAACTTCGAAAAACAGGGCTTCTCCCTTATGGGCGCCTTCGACGTTGACCCTGCCGTTATCGGACGGGAGATTGCAGGTATAACCGTACTTTCTCTGGACGAGCTGGAAAGCTTTTGCCAAAAGCATCATCCCAAGGCCGCATTTATGTGCGTTCCCTCTTCTGCTGCACCCGACCTGGCCGAAAGACTTATAAAACTTGGGGTTAAGGGATTCTGGAACTTCTCTCATTACGACATCGGAATAAAGCATCCCGAGGTTTCGGTGGAAAACGTCCACTTTGGCGACACCCTGATGCGACTTTCCTATAAAATTAAAAGCGAAAATAAATAAAGTAAAAATCACCGTGGCATAATAACTACGGTGATTTTTTTATGTTTATAACGGTTTACAGAACAATTATATTATATGTAGTTGTGATTATAAGTATACGACTTATGGGAAAGCGGCAGATTGGTGATATGCAGCCGGGAGAACTGGTGGTAACTCTGCTTATCTCGGAAATTGCCGCAATGCCCCTGCAGGACATCGACCAGCCCCTGCTTTTCGGGATTTCGGCAATATTCACCCTTGTGACCCTAGAGATACTCGTTTCCCTGCTGTCCCTTAAAAGCTTTTTTCTGCGTAAACTTATGTCGGGCAAAAGCGCCATACTTATAAAGGACGGCATTATCGACCAAAAGGGGCTTAAACGGGTGCGTATGACGGTGCTGGATTTGGTGGAACTGCTCCGCGCACAACAAATCTTTGATATAGGAACCGTTTCTTTTGCGGTGCTGGAGACGGGTGGAAACCTGAGCGTATTACTAAAATCAGGAGAACAGCCTGCCACCGCCAAGGACGTAGGGGCAAAAAATCCTCCTGCTCGGTTGCCCATGCCTGTTATAAGTGACGGCAAGCTGCTTTACGAATCGGTAAATGCGCTGGGCATTTCCGAAAAACTTATTGACAAAAGCCTTAAGGAAAAGGGTCTTGCTCGGTCGGAAGTTTTCCTGATGACGCTGGACCAAAACGGCAATGAAGAAATCGTTAAAAAGGAGAAAAGAACTTGAAAAGACTTCTGCTGAGTCTGGCCGTTTTAGCCGCCGTGCTTTCGGCCTTTGGTTACGGGCTGTACGGGGTAGACTCCGCCTATGAAAAAATAAGCCACCAGCTTGATTTGGCTGCCACCTACTGCCAGCAAGGAAACGCCGAAGCTGCTAAAAAGTGCAGCAAAAAGGCAGAGGAAATATG
>JAXJWR010000366.1:0-6656 GCA_036307905.1 Acutalibacteraceae bacterium | reverse complement strand
TTCTTCAGCGGTAAGCTCGGTTTCGCCCTTGGGAGTAACCTTACCAACAAGGATATCGCCTGCCGAAACCTCGGCGCCGATGCGGATGATTCCGCGCTCGTCAAGGTCTTTAAGAGCTTCTTCGCCTACGTTAGGAATGTCGCGGGTGATTTCTTCAGGTCCAAGCTTGGTGTCTCTTGCTTCGATTTCGTATTCCTCGATATGAATAGAGGTATACATATCTTCGCGAACAAGCTTTTCGTTAATGAGAACAGCGTCCTCGTAGTTATAACCTTCCCAGGTCATAAAGCCGATGAGGGCATTACGTCCGAGAGAGATTTCACCGTTATCGGTTGCGGGACCGTCGGCGATTACCTCGCCTTCCTCTACGGTCTGGCCCGCAAGAACGATGGGGCGCTGATTGATACAAGTTCCGTGGTTGGAACGAAGGAACTTAATAAGCTCGTACTCGTCAACCTCGCCGTTTTTGGCACGGATAACGATTTTATCTGCAGAGGCGGTAACAACGGTTCCTGCACGCTTTGCAAGAACAACAACGCCCGAGTCTACTGCAGCCTTATACTCGATACCAGTACCTACGAAGGGGCTTTCGGTAACGAGAAGGGGTACAGCCTGCTTCTGCATGTTGGAGCCCATGAGTGCACGGTTGGTATCGTCGTTTTCAAGGAAGGGTATCATTGCGGTGGCAACAGATACAACCATCTTGGGGGAAACGTCCATGAAATCAACCTGGTCGGGAGCGATTTCGAGGAAGTCGTCGCGATGACGTACGTTTACCTTTGCACGAAGGAAATGTCCGTTTTCGTCGAGAGGCTCGTTAGCCTGAGCAATTACATACTCATCCTCAACGTCGGCAGTCATATATACAACTTCGTCAAGAACCTTTCCGGTTGCCTTATCGACTTTGCGGAAGGGAGCCTCGATGAATCCGTATTCGTTAATCTTAGCGAAGGTTGCAAGATAGGAGATAAGACCGATATTAGGTCCTTCAGGAGTCTCGATGGGGCACATACGTCCATAATGGGTGTAGTGAACGTCACGAACTTCGAAGGATGCACGGTCACGGGAAAGTCCTCCGGGACCGAGGGCCGAAAGACGACGCTTGTGGGTCAGTTCGGACAGGGGGTTGGTCTGGTCCATAAACTGGGAGAGAGGCGAAGAGCCGAAAAACTCTTTAATAGCGGCAACAACAGGACGAATATTGATGAGAGACTGAGGAGTGATAGCGTCTACATCCTGGGCCTGAAGTGCCATTTTTTCGCGTACTACCCTCTCCATTCTGGAGAAGCCGATTCTGAACTGGTTTTGGAGAAGCTCGCCTACGGAACGGATACGACGGTTGCCGAGATGGTCGATATCGTCGGTGGTACCGATTTCATAGGGGAGGTTTACAAAATAGTTTACAGACGCGAAAATGTCGTCTACGGTGATGTGTTTGGGGATAAGAGCACCGAGGTTGGCTGCGATTGCTTCGCGGATTTCCTCTTCGGTGGTGTTGTTTTCGAGAATTTCCTTAAGAACGCGGAAGGATACGTTCTCATTAACGCCGAGATCACGAACGTCGAAGGAAATGAAGTTTTTGATGTCTACCATGCCGTTGGTGAGAATCTTAAGCTCACGAACGACTCCGTTAACATCTTCTACCTGAACGTATGCTTCGCTTACGCCCTTTGCTTCAAGCTCTAAAGCGCGTTCTCTGGTGATAAGCTCCTGAGGCTCGGCAATGATCTCCCCTGTCATATCGTCTACGATAGCGCGGGAAAGAGTTTTTCCGGTAAGACGGGAGCTGAGGCTGAGCTTCTTATTATATTTATAGCGGCCAACACGGGAAAGATCGTATCTGCGCTCGTCGAAGAAGAGCTGCGAAATATAGCTCTGTGCGCCTTCAACCGTTGCAGGCTCGCCTGGGCGAAGCTTCTTATAAACCTCAATAAGGGCATCGTCAACGTTGGTGGTGGTGTCCTTGTCGAGGGTTGCTGCCAGACGCTCTTCATCGCCGATGAGCTGACGAATCTGCTCGTTGGTGGCGACACCTAAGGAACGTACAAAGGTGGTAAGGGGAAGCTTACGGTTTTTATCTATTCTTACATAGAGCACGTCGGAAAGATCAGTTTCGTACTCGAGCCAAGCACCGCGGTTAGGGATAATGGTGGAGTTGAAGAGTTTTTTACCGGTTTTTTCCTCGATTTTAAGACCGTAATATGCACCGGGAGAACGAACGAGCTGAGAAACGATTGCACGCTCTGCTCCGTTGATAACGAAGGTGCCGGATTCGGTCATAATGGGGAAATCTCCGAGGAAGACTTCACTCTCTTTAATTTCGCCTGTTTCATTATTTAAGAGACGGGCTTTTACACGGAGGGGGGCAGCGTATGTGGTATCACGCGCTTTACACTCCGTTACATCATACTTCGGCTTCTCATCAATGCGGTAATCGATGAAATCGAGCACAAGATTGCCGGTATAGTCGGTAATGGAAGACATATCCTGAAGGGCTTCCCTAAGACCTTCTTCCACGAACCACTTATAAGAGTCTTTCTGTACTTCAATGAGGTTAGGCATATCGATAACTTCATTGATTTTGGAAAAGCTCATACGAGTGTTTTTACCAAGCTTGACCTGCTTTACCATTGCTTCAGATGCCATAAGCTTTAATCACTCCTTAATAATTATGCACGGTTTTCGCCGCGCCCAACAACTGACCGTCAATACGGTTTTTTGTGCAATTTGCATCCCTCAAGAGGGCAAAAATGCCCATATTGACCCAGTATCAGTAATTACATATTATACAAGCCCCCTACCTTCTTGTCAAGTGTTATTTTCAAAAAAATTCCAAAAAATATTACTAGGAAAGTATATAATCGAGGGAATATAATTTTTTCAACCCTTCTAATTTCTAAATTTCCTTTGCTTTTACTGGAATAGCTTACCTGTTTAGTGATTTTTGATAAATACAGTGCCGTATATTTGAGTTTGTTTGGCGACTATTGACAGATATTAACAATCTGTGTTATAATATACATACAAACAATGGAGGTGATACCAATGGTTTTTGGAAAAGTTTTTAAGAAACGAAATATTATTTTAAAGGAGACACCATTATGTCAAGATTTAATAAAAATAAACTCACCATATATAAAGTGTTGGTATCGCTGTTTTTGTCATTAACACTATTTGCATCTAGCATTTTAATAGCATCAGGCGAATCATCGATAGATAAGATTGTTCAATCCACACAACAAAAAGCTGATTTATTTTCAACACAATTATCGAAAGAGATAGACTATAACGTTTCTTCACTTACGATCGACAACCTTCCGAAATATATGAATGATGTATTAGGGGTTGAAGAGATAGAAAAAGGTAAGAAGCCTGTCTCCTTATCTATGGATAATGCGGACGACCTTTTTTCACTTACCACTATAAATGAAGATGGAACCCATTCTCTTTATATTTTTGACACTCCAATTAAGTATGCAAACGGCTCTTCGATTGATTTTATAGACAATACGATAGTTAATGCAACAAGCAAGAAAACCAACCTTTCTGCAGCAGAAAAAGGCAATTTGTTGCAAAAACAAGGTTATACAAACAAGGCAAATTGTTTTAATGTCAGTTTACCTGAAAACATTAATCAAGGTATCTCATTAGAGTATCAAAATCTCAAAGTCTCACTCTTCCCCTCTTCTCTTTCTACAGCATCTGCAACGCTAAAAAATTCAAACTTTAGAGGAACGACCGAACAAGTTGTAGAATATCGTGATGTTTTCGGTGCCGGCTCCCACCTTCAATATGTTCCGACAAATAAAGGCGTTAAAGAAAACATTATTCTTGACTCTTATAAAGGCATTAATACTTTTAAATTCACAATAAAAACTGAAAACTACCGTCCGCTTTACAACACTGGCGAAGCTATTCCCTTTGTTGACGAAACTACAAACGAAATTTGTTTTATTTTAGGTCAAGCAGATGCACGGGATTCCTATACAGGAAACGATTCGGATGGTCATTTTACACTATATAATTCCCTTGCAATTAAAAAAATCGAAACGGGAATTTACGAGCTTACTATAACAATAGACCGTGATTTTTTAGAGAATAAAAATACCGTTTACCCCGTTATTATTGATCCTTCAATAACTCTTGCAAACAACAGACTGTATGATACGACCGTATATAGCGGAAAGCCTAACACTCAAACCTTCTACTCAAGCTCCTACAATATTGTTGGATATCATGGTACATCATACGGAACAGGCATTGCATATTTGAAAAACACTAAGCTCTCAAATGTATCTGCATGTATGGACATAGACCCCAATAAAATTATAACCGCTTATTACAGAGCATACGAGGGTTCCGGTAAAACTAATTCTATGACTATACGAGTATACGGTTCATCTGACTTATGGGATACCACAACAGTAACATATAATAATCGACCCGAATACGACAACGGTGCGCTCACAACTACTGTAGTTTCTAAATCCGGTTGGCATAAATTTGATATCACAAGGCATATTCGCAGTTTCTTAAAACACGCAAAAGGAACAGGCGGATATACTCATGAACGCGGTTACACCCTTGAAGCGACGAACAGTTCAGAATCAAGTAAACATTTTTGTTCTGCCGAATATAGCGGAAGTTACACCCCGTCTGTAATTATCAACTACGTATCATCAACTTATGATATTTCAAGCAAATTCAACTCAAACGGACAATATCCTTTTGAAGCTTGGGGAAAACTTATTAACGGTCAGTCAAATCTATTAAAAATCAAAATACCCTCTTCCGGCATATATGTTTTTGAAACAATGGCCTCATCGTATTTTACAGGAACACAATCAGACGATACATATTTAGAGTTGTTTGACAGCAGTTTTAACAGAAAGTCTCTGGTTAATGACCAATCTTCAACCAACAAGTATGCGAGAATTCGCATATCTTTATCGGCAGGAACATATTATCTTATGCTCTCTGCCTACGATTCTACAAGCAAAGAATATAAATCCGATAATGTTAAATGCTATATTGTTATTGAGAAAGAAAATGAGCTTTCAGGTAATTTTGCTACATATGCCAATATGATGTATGAGTTTTATAAAATTGGTGATGCATCTACATCGTACAACTGTTTAGGTTATGTTCAAGGTGTTGTAGGCAATCCGGGACATTCCGTGTTGTGGAATAACCATGCAACCGAAAAAGATCTTTTTGACGTATTGCCAAATCACACGGCGCATTACGCAACTTTACCAAGCGGTATTAATAATTGCATAATTGCATACGGACAGTCAAATTGTGTTCAGCATTATGCAAAAATGCAAAACAACGTAATAACGTCAAAGATTGGCTCGTTAGAGCTTGTTATGCATCCATCATACACCGCATATTTTAATGATATTTACACACAGAAAAGAATGTTTTTAGTGAATCCAAATGCTACCTAACAATAGCGGAAGGGACGGTAAATTATGAGAAAGCTTTTATGTGTTGTTTTAACTGTTGCTTTTGTTGTTTTTTCTGCCTGTTCTCAAGAAATTGGCAC
This sequence comes from Acutalibacteraceae bacterium, assembly GCA_036307905.1. Lineage (GTDB taxonomy): Bacteria > Bacillota > Clostridia > Oscillospirales > Acutalibacteraceae > SFWF01. Next base: position 1,108 of record JAXJWR010000366.1, on the reverse strand, counting down.
TTCACCTAATGCAAATTCTTCATCGGGTGGTTTGTGCAACCAGGGAACCGCCATAGATAAAGTTTTAAGCGAAGAGGAGCAAAAAAAGTTCGTTGAGTTTATCGAAGGAATAAATCCCGAGTATCAGTTATTTCAGTCGGGAGTGTTTTACGGCGACTACAAGTACGAATCAGACAAACTGGTATCTGTTGGTATAAAAGGACTGCCTGTGCTACTCACAGAGCTTGAAAAAATGGAAAACAATCTTGATGAGCATTACAGGTGTATGTTTTTCATGGCTTGCGTTAATGCTATTTGGCGAGTTAATCCCATAAGTATGCAATCTGTCGCAGATGTTTCGAATTCAAAAGGGTATGAGAAAAATGTTATAAGTGCGTTTTATAAAAACGTTAATGCAGATGCGCAAAAGATAGTAAAGTCGGATAAAACCATTAACGAAAAACTCCACCTTCTTAGAAGGTTTGGGGTTTTGGCAATTCCGTTTGTAGAACAGGAAATAAACAATGGAAATACCGAATACGAGGAGTTTTTCCTTGAACTGGGTTTGCATCTTTCGGTTCCCGAGTTTATGGAAATATTCGGCGACCCGAATCATATGCCCGAAGAAAGCTATGAAATATTAAAAAATTCCAATGGTGCGGAAGGTTTTGATTATAAAATATGGCTTAGTGAGAACAGGACAGACCTTGACAATATGTTTAAATTCCTTGATGCATACACCAAACAGTAACCCATAAAAAGTACACCCATAGCGGAAATTGCTATGGGTGTACTTTTTTGTTTTGTTATTCGGGAAGTTGGTCCTTTTTACCTTCCATAATGGCACGGAAGTCTTCGCCGGAAATCTTTTCTTCGTGGAAGAGTACTCGGGCAACCTCGTTGAGCTTATCCATATTCTTTTTAAGAATATCGAGCGCCTTTTTGCAGTCTGCGCCATTATACATAATTTCATAGCATTGCTCACAAATGGGCAGTTCTACATTATATTTTTTGGAAAGCTCAATTGCGGCGGCGGCAGCAAAATATCCTTCTACTGTGCCAACCTTTTCGAGCGCCTCTTTTGTATCTGTACCTTTACCCAAAAGCTCCCCATAGCGATGGTTTCTTG
>JAXJWR010000365.1:0-3056 GCA_036307905.1 Acutalibacteraceae bacterium | reverse complement strand
CCCCATCAGTCTGTTCTTTCGAACGTTGAACTTGCGCTCACCCTTTCAGGTGTTTCAAAAGCAGAACGGAGACAACGCGCAAAGGATGCACTTGAAAAGGTTGGCCTTGCAGACCAAATTCACAAAAAGCCAAATCAAATGTCGGGCGGACAAATGCAGCGTGTCGCCATAGCCAGAGCACTTGTAAACAACCCCGATATTTTGCTTGCTGATGAGCCTACGGGCGCTCTCGATACAGAAACCAGTACGCAAATTATGGAACTTCTTTGCGAAATCGCAAAGGATAAGCTTGTAATTATGGTAACGCATAATCCCGAACTTGCCGACGAGTATTCAAACAGAATAATTCGTCTTATAGACGGTGAAATTGTTTCGGATTCTAATCCCTTTGTAGCCGAAAATACCGAACAACAAAAGGAAAAGGTTACAACAAAGAAGAAATCGAAAAACAGGTCAATGTCCTTCTTTACGGCCCTTTCTCTTTCGATGAATAACCTTCTTACCAAAAAGACCAGAACAATTCTTACCTCATTTGCAGGAAGCATCGGAATTATTGGTATAGCTCTTATACTCGCCCTATCAAACGGCATACAAATATACATTGACAGAATCCAGGAAGAAACCCTGGCATCCTACCCCCTTACAATCAATGCCAAAAGTGAAGATATGACCGAAACCATCCTTGGAGTTATGTCTTCTAATACAGAGAAGTCGGACCACGAGCTGGACGCTGTTTACTCAAGCCCCGTTTTAAATGAGCTTATTAACAGCATGACTAACCCGAAATATACCGAAAACAATCTTAAGGCCTTTAAGGAGTTTTTAGATAACGATAAGGAAATTCAAGAACTTACAACCGAAATCGACTATTCCTACAACATAGACTTTAACGTTTTCTACAAAGATAAAGAAGGTAAAATCATAAAATCGGACGCTATGGAGCTTATGCAGGAATCTATCGGTATGTCGATGGGTACAGGTAGCGGTATGTCTGCATTTATGAGTGGTAATCAAATGCAGGTTTACCAGGAGATGCTGGCAGGCGAAAATAACAGCTTTGTAAGCAACATTCTAACCGAGCAGTACGACGTTATTTATGGTTCATGGCCGAAAAACTATAATGAAATTGTAATTATTGTTAATCCCAATAATGAAATCAGCGATTTTGCACTGCTGGCGCTTGGTCTTACCACCCTTGAAGAAGCAAAGGAATCTTGGCAAAACATAGAAGAGGGCGAAAAGCTGGATACCGAGGTAAAAAAATGGTCTTACGAGGATATTTGCAACCTTACCTTCAAGGTAGTGCCTTCTGCCTCCTTCTATTCTAAAGATCCTCTCTCTAACGGATATATTGATATAAGCGAAACCGAAGCCGGCCTTACCTATATGTACGACAACGGAATATCGCTTAAGATAAGCGGAATTATCCGTCCTAATCCCGATGCAGGCGGAAATATGCTTACAGGTACGGTTGGTTACACCAAAGCTCTGACCGACAAGATTATAGAAATGACCGATAACAGCGAAATTGTAAAAGCACAAAAAGCCGATAAGGATATCGACGTAATTTCGGGACTCCCCTTCAAGCCTGCCGATTATCAGGAACCCGATGAAGCTGCCAAAGCATCCGCTTTTACCGAGTATGTTTCTAAACTGGATATAAAGGAAAAGGCAGAATTATATAAAAAGATAGCCTCAACACCCGACGACAAGGTTGTTTCTGCCCAGACCGAATCCCAAATGGCTTCGCTTACGCGCGAGTACGTTGAAACCATAATGCTGGATTCCTTTGTAAACGAATCAGGTATGGACAAGGAAACCGTAAAGGCATATATAGCCAATATGACCGACGAGGAACTATTTGCACAGATAAGAACTACTTTATATAATCAAATTTACGATCAGATGAAGTCAGCGGCTGAGCAGCAGCTCTCGCTTGTTCCCGAGGCGCAGCTGGCAGCAATGCTTGACGGCAGTATGTCAAGATACGATAGTCCAACACTAGTGTCACTTTACGACAAATATATGCCCGAGACCCACTCTGAATCGACCTATGATAAGAATCTTGCCCTACTCGGTTCGGTTTCTATGGATACTCCATCCACAATAAACCTGTATGCCGCAACGTTTGAAGCAAAGGACAAAATTGCAGCAGCCATTGAAAAATACAACGCGGCGGTAAGCGATAAAGATAAAATCACCTACACCGACTATGTTGCACTTATGATGTCTTCAATTACAACAATAATAAATGTAATCTCCTACGTTCTTATTGCATTCGTGGCAATTTCGCTTGTTGTTTCCTCTATTATGATAGGAATTATCACATATATTTCTGTACTTGAGCGAACCAAGGAAATCGGCATCCTACGTGCAATCGGCGCATCAAAGAAGGATGTTTCCCGCGTTTTCAATGCTGAAACTCTTATTGTTGGATTCACAGCCGGTATAATCGGAATTGGAGTAACTCTCCTGCTCTGCATCCCCGCAAACGTAATTATACGGTCTTTATCAGGCATAGAAAACATTGGAGCCCAACTTCCTGTTTCGGGTGGAATTATCCTGGTAATTATAAGTATGGCACTTACCTTTATAGCCGGCCTGATACCATCCGGCATAGCCGCTAAAAAGGACCCGGTAGAAGCCCTAAGGAGCGAATAAATGAATTTTAGATATAAGCTTGCACAGCTAATGAGCGGAAGATATATCTCTTATGGGATAGATATGCTTTCCAAGGCTTTGGCTGCTGTATGTATTGTTCTTTCGGTTATTAACCTTTTTGTATACAGCCTGATAATTTACATTGTTGAAACCGTTCTGTTTTTTTGGTTGATATACAGACTATTTTCCCGAAACGTTTATGCGCGACAACGGGAAAATCAAAAGGTTATAGAAGTAACCAATAAAATTAAAAACTTTTTCACCCTAAAAAAACGCATTCATTCTGAGCGCGACACTCATATTTACAGAAAGTGTCCTCATTGTCTTGTAATGCTGAGGTTACCAAAACGCAAAGGTGACCACACGGTTGTATGCCCAAGATGTAAAAACAGTTT
>JAXJWR010000364.1:0-5974 GCA_036307905.1 Acutalibacteraceae bacterium | reverse complement strand
GTATATGCCCGTTTCTCGTTCGAGTGCCAATAATGTTTCTCCCGCCAAGTTACGTCTTACTAACGCTAATTTTTCTTCTTTGTTATGGCTTTTATTCGTTCCACCCTTTGGTCTGCCCATTTATTTCAACTCCTTTTCTTTATTTTAACATAAAAAATGATGGTAGGCACTTTTTTAGTGTCTACCATCATTATACTATTTCATTAAATACTGCTTTTTAATTTTAGGTAAAAATATGCAAAATGATTGTTGACATTGCGTTCGTTCTATGTTATAATCTTAAAGTCTCATTCGGAGGGATATCGAAGTGGTCATAACGAGGCGGTCTTGAAAACCGTTTGGGGGCAACCCCACAAGGGTTCGAATCCCTTTCCCTCCGCCATTTTAAAGATGCGGACCGAATTGACCTATGAAAGTTTCATAAGAACTAAACACGTTACAACACGGAGAAGTACTCAAGTTGGTGACGAGGCGCCCCTGCTAAGGGCGTAGGTCGGGTAACCGGCGCAGGAGTTCGAGTCTCCTCTTCTCCGCCACAAAGCACCCATCATAAGATGGGTGCTTTTTATTTATGTTTAAAGACTCGAAAAGGGTAACCACAAAGTGGTAGTAACAGTCCGGTGGACTGTTACGGTGCCCGGGTGCGTGTCGGCAAAAGATTTATCTTTTGTCGAGCGAGTCTCCTCTTATCCGCCAAAAACACCTTTTGTCGTTCGACAAAAGGTGTTTTTTATAATGTTAAATTCAAAACGGGTAGTTAAGACATTGCTTCAATTTCCGTTTTAAGCCGTATGATTATCCTCTTCTCAAGTCTTGAAATATACGACTGTGATATTCCAAGCTTGTCGGCAACATCCTTCTGGGTCATTTCCCCTTCCCCTTTAAGCCCGAATCTAAGCTTCATTATGGTTTTCTCTCTGTCACTTAGGTCGTCTACCAACCGGTTAAGAAGCTCCTTTTCTGCCTCGCTTTCAATAATTGCTGAAATTTCATTGGGGTCACTACCCAACACATCGGACAAAAGAAGCTCGTTTCCATCCCAGTCAACGTTTAAAGGCTCATCAATAGATATTTCATTTTTAAGTCCCGAATACTTTCTCAGGTGCATAAGTATCTCGTTTTCGATGCACCTTGATGCGTAGGTTGCAAGCTTAATATTTTTATCGGGTCTGAAGGTATTTACTGCCTTGATAAGACCTATGGTGCCTATTGATATTAAATCCTCAATATTGGTTCCGCTAAGTTCAAATTTTTTCGCAATGTAGACAACCAGCCTTAGATTATGGGTTATCAGGAGATTTTTAACCTTCTTATCGCTTCCGTCGTAGCCTTCAAGTATCAGTTGTTCCTCTTCCGCAGTCAGCGGAGGAGGAAGCTTTTCCGGGCCGTTTATGTAATGGATGGTATTTCCTTTAAATATTCGACTTATAATCTCCTCAATAAGATTTCTGAAATATATAATTACTCTCATAAAAACTCACTTTCCGTCAGATATTCGGTCTAAACAAACCGAAGGAATTATTGCGGTGTATCCGTTATCGATTTTCTCTAAAGAGGCTGCAACAATCGGATTTTCAAATGCGTAGATTTTACCGTTTTCAAGCACCTCTGCCCTATCGCACCTGATTGCATCCAGAATTGCTCTACCACCTACCGTTTTGATTGGAATAAGCCGTTTTCTTTTGTAAAACTCGTTGTTCATTACACTATCTTTTATGTTTGCATATTTACTCTCATCAACGATAAACACTTGAGAAGTTCCGAAGGGATCTGTAACACTGTTTCCGGTATCCACCAGGCCTATAAACTCCTCGGAATGACTGCAAATACAAATTTCCAGTTTTGCCGTTTTTGGAACGGTTTTTTTGTCGCTGATTCTTCTAAGCAGGCTAATTGCAAAATAAATTACAGCAGTACACAGTATCAAAAATATGGGTGAAATATTTATATAACCTATGAAATGCTCACTCATAAACACATCTCCGTAAAAATTCCTACCCATAAAATCAATAAAACCGCTGAGCAAAAACGATAAAATCATAAAAATACCGAAAGAATACAAAAGTCTCTTCAGGTCTTTAAAACCTATAACAAGCAAAACCATAAGACCGCCAATAAGCATATTATACGCAAGGTCCAGAATTAGGTATTTACTGTCAAAAAATATGTATACTGACGAAGTCCCGCCCAAAAGTGCCGCAATTATTATGCGCTTAACATTGATGCTTCTTCTAACTAAAAGTGACATAATATTAAGCAGAAAATAGTCTATAATAGCGTTTACGACAATAAGCACATCCAAATAGATTATCATTTAATCACCGATACAACCAGAGTATAAACAAATTATAACCTAAATGATACAATAATTATGTCAAACAATATGGTCGAAAAAAAAGACTTGCACCCCTTTATGGGGAGCAAGTCCGATTATTTAATATCCTTCCGGCCAGTCAAAAGCGCCATTGTTTTTATTGTTATTCTTATTGGATTTTACATAGCTTGAAGATCCTTTATCGTTAAGAAGCTTTGCCGACATATTAACAGTTTCTCCGGTTTCTTTAATAACCGTCAAGAGCAACGTATCGCCGGGCGAAGTTTCCTCGAGCATATCGAGAATTACCGAATCATCCACAATGGGAACGTCGTTGACTCTGGTAATTAGGTCGCCTTCCTTTAAGGTTCCGTAAAGGGAGCTTTCCTTTGCTACCTCTGCCACAAGAAGTCCTGCCGAAGGTATATTGTTAAGCTCAGCGGTAGCGCTGTTATAGAAGTAATAGGAAATTCCCAAACGAGCTCTGTTCTTAACGTTTCCGTTTTCAATCAATGACTTGGCTATTTTACTTACGGTTTCGGTAGGAATGGCAAAACCAACACCTTCGTAGGCAGTTCCTGCAATTTTAGACGAAGTGATGCCAATAATTTGACCATAGGTATTTACAAGTGCACCACCCGAATTTCCGGGATTTATGGCAGAATCGGTCTGAATAAAGTTTGTGGAATAGCTGGAGGTTATTGACATTCTTACACTGGGCGAGGAAACTATTCCGGAGGTAATAGTTGCCTTTTTGCTATATCCGTTGGGACATCCTACGGCAAACACGTTTTCACCCGTTACTACCCTGGAAGAATCTCCAAACTCTGGTACACTCAGTTTAACATCGTCGGTGATTTTAAGTATTGCTATATCGCTTCTAGTGTCGCCGGCAACAAATGTAGCGTCATATTCCTTGCCGTCGTTTAAGAAAACTTTAAACTTTGCTGCAGCAATATCGGCATAGATATGGTCGTTTGTAACAATATATCCATCGCTTGAATACACTACGCCGGTTGCTTCGCCCGACTCGTTATTCTCGTTGTATACAAGTATTCCCACAACAGAATCAGAAATAGAATGATAAATCGAAAATGCATCTAGCTCCTTTCCGTTCTCAGGCTTGGGGTTAAGCACCATATCGCTGCCATAATGAGAATTAGAGCCCAGCACACTGCTTCTTCCAATAAAATATCCTCCCAACGAAAAACCGCTTAAAGCAATAAGTGCCGCGAGAATAATACAAAACAGTTTAAGACCCTTATTGGATTTAGAAGCGTCATCCTCCCCGGGTTCGGGAATTATGATTGTTTGAGCTGTTAAATCTTCAAACTCTTCGGGAGGAAAATCGCCCTGAGCAGGATTTTCGTTCGCTCTATTTTCTTCCGAAGCCGACGCTCCGTTTTCAAATAATTCGTTATCTAGATTTTCGTTCATTTTTATCTCCGTTCTTATCTTGTTTATTTATGGGCAGCAAAACGGTAAATTCGGTATACTCACCGAAAACGCCTTCGGCAGAAATAGTACCGCCATGAAGTTCCACAACTGTTTTGCAAATATACAAACCTAGTCCCAAACTGTTTTTATGATTAGATCTGGACTTGTCACTTTTATAAAACCTTTCAAATATGTGAGGAATATCCTTATCAGGTATTCCTTCACCGGTATTTTTGACTTTAAATTCTATACTGTTTTCCAACCTGTGAAGACTAAAGTCAATGGTGCCGTTTTCGGGTGTGAATTTTACTGCATTATCGGTAAGATTATATATTACCTGGTGAAGCATATCCATATCGCCGCAAATTAAGGTTTCGGTCAGCGTATCCAGTCCGCTGATACTTATATTCTTCTGCGATATTTTTTGTTCCATGGAAATTACAACACTAAGCACCGTATCGGAAAGCCTGAACTGAGAATATTTAATCGTATTTTCACCCGACTCAAGCTTAGCAAGACTAAGCATCGACTGCACCAGTCTTGATAGACGTTTGACTTCGTCAGACACTATTTTAAGGTAATAATCTCTCTTGCTTTCGTCGATAGTTCCATCGATAATTCCGTCGATAAATCCGCTAATTGTAGTCATGGGGGTTTTCAGCTCATGCGATACGTTAGCGACAAAGCTTGTGCCTGTTTTCTCGGTTCTGGAAAGCGAATCGGTCATACGGTTAAACAAAACCGATAACTCACCTATTTCATCGTTACTCATAACGGGAACACGTTTAGAAAAGTCACCATTAGCAATAGATTTTGCCGCAACAGACATATATTTAAGAGGTCGTGTGAGGCGATAAACTATGCTATACTCTGCCACAAACATAAACAACAGCGGAAAAATCGCTGAAATAGCATACATTCCAAACATCATTTTAATTAGCTCCGCAGTAGAAAGCACCGAAGAAACAGAAATTATATATAAACTATCCCCACCCACAGAGATTTTCTTTGACGAGGAATAATTAAGATTATCATACAATCCGCCAATGCTTGAAAGTTCAAATCTACCTTCGCTTGTAACAGCATTCAAATAATCCCGGGGTAAAATATTGTTGGAATGCAAACAACTGCTATCCTTCGCAAAATCCTTACATCCACACAGCAATATTTGTCCGTTTTTGTCAGCAATATATATATCGAGAGTATTAACCTTGCTGAGGGCCCCTACCGATATAATGGTTGCTTCTGAAATTTTACCGCTACTTTTCACCAGCATATCAGAAACCGAGTCGCAGCTGTTTTTGAGAACGTCGTAATCTCTTTTTGCAAACTCATCGTTGATTGCGATTGACAGCAGCACAAAAACCAACGTAAGAGTAACAAAAAGAACACAAGCAGTCGTAAAAAACAGCTTTTTGAATATTCGAAGTTTCATACTATTTGGTTTCGAATTTGTATCCTACGCCCCAGACCGTCTTTAACGACCAGGCATCTGATATATTTTCCAGTTTTTCTCTAAGGCGTTTAACGTGTACATCTACGGTTCGTGAGTCTCCGTAATAGTCGAAGCCCCAAACCTCATCTAAAAGCTGGTCGCGGGTATAAACTCTGTTAGGATTGCTGGCAAGGTGGTATATAAGTTCCAACTCCTTGGGCGGAGTGTCGATGCGAACACCGTCAACAATAAGTTCATAATTGGCGATGTTAATAACAAGTTTATCGTAACGTACTTCATCCGATTTTGGCTTTTCCTCATTTGCAGTACGGCGAAGCACTGCTTTAACACGCGCAACAACCTCCTTGGCATCGAACGGCTTTGCAACATAGTCATCAGCACCAAGTTCCAGGCCAAGAATCTTATCGAAGGTTTCACCTTTAGCGGTTACCATAATTATCGGTACCTCGGATGATTTTCTCACTTCGCGACAAACCTGCCATCCATCAAGACCGGGAAGCATTATATCGAGAAGGATCAAATCAGGATTTTCATTTTTTTGAAGTTCAACAGCCTTAAGCCCGTTTTCACAGGTAATAACAGAAAAACCATCCTTTTCAAGATACAACCTAAGCAGTTCAGATATATTTACATCGTCATCAACAACCAGAATCGTATAGTTGTCCATATTCTCACCTCAAGAATTGATATGGAGCTCTTAAAAAGCATTCTGCAATGTATTATAAAACAATAATAACATTTTTCTGTTAATAGACTATGAACTATTT
>JAXJWR010000363.1:0-1273 GCA_036307905.1 Acutalibacteraceae bacterium | reverse complement strand
GTCTTCAGGGGTGACGTCCTCGCGGTCGGCATATTTTTCGAGGATTTCGGTCTTTATGGTTTCCTTGTCTTTTTTCTCATAATCGGAAATAATGTCAAAGGCTACCTCGTCCACCACGTGAACACAGCCTGAATTTACGTCCAAAATAATGTTATATCCGTTAAGCTTATATGCGTGTATCATAAAAATCCTTCTTACAGAAAAATTGCCGCAGGTGTCCTGCGGCAAAGCTTCAAGCTTTAATTATTTGCTTTCCTTGCACTTTTCGCACTGCTGATTAGCAACAGAGCAAGAAGTTTTGCTTGCAGACTGGCAAGAGGTCTGGCACTCACCGCAACCGCCGGTCTTTGCAGAAGCCTCAAGATCGCGAGAAGATAAGGTCTTAATTCTTTCCATTTATAAACCCTCCTTGAGAGATATTATTTTTACTTATACTAACACAAAAATTCCCGTTTGTCAAGGTTGCAGGAGGCTTACATCGCCAAAAATTATTATGTTTGAGACAAATTCCTCCAAAATCTCCGAGTCGCCCGTCACAAAAATGGGATGCTCGGTGCCGTAAAAGGTGCAGTTTATGGAGGTGGGGTTGGCGTGAATCACCACGGTACCCTGAAGGGAGGTGCAGTTTTCGAAGGTATAGGCCATTTCGGTCACGTTTTTCGGAATGACGGGGGCTGTCTCCAAAGCATAGCAATGTTGGAAGGTGCCCAGCATATTTTCCACCGTTTCGGGGATAACGGGGGCGGTGGTCATATTCTCGCAAAAGGCAAAGGCGCAGGAGAGACTTTTAAGGGGTGCGCCGTTTATATAGGTGAGAAGCTCGCCATATTCAGTGAGGGTCTTGTCGGAAGCCGAGGCCGACCAAAAGACGTCCTCCTCTGTGACCTCTGCGGTGTAGACGTAGTCTCCGAAAATATAACGGTCGCCATAGGTGATTTCCTCGGGAAAACGTGCCGTCTTGCCGTCTCCTTCAAGATATTCGTCGTCGGAATCAAACATAGAGTGGCGGATCACGTAGGTGCCGCCCACGGGAATAAGCTGACCCGATTCGGTCTGCTCAAGGGCGGGCGCTTCATCCTGCTTGTCCTCTTCAACATCCTCCGATTCTGCCTCTTGTGAGGTCGAAACGGCAGGGGACGAGGTGTTTTCAGGCAGAACCTTCGGCAGGACGAGAGCGGCAGCAGTACCAATGGTCAAGGTGGCGGCAACCACCGCAAGACCGATGCCGATTTTTCCACCAACCGAAAGGCCGACTCCTGCAGCAGCGGTAGAG
>JAXJWR010000362.1:0-4851 GCA_036307905.1 Acutalibacteraceae bacterium | reverse complement strand
GTATGGGTCTTGTTGTAGATAATGAAGGCTAAAAAGCTTACCGGGGCTAATTTTCGCAATCTTTTACCCTTTAGTGTTGAATTTTGCGACGGAATGAACATTATCTACGGAGATAATGCCCAGGGTAAAACAAATCTTATAGAGGCTTTGTGGCTTTTTACAGGTGCAAAAAGTTTTCGCACAAGTAAGGATGCAGAGCTTGTTGCCTTCGGAAGCAGTAAAAGTGAAATTAACCTGGATTTTGTCAGCGGTGGAATTGAGCGAGAGGCTAAAATTACCGTTACAAACCGCCGTTTGGCAGAACTTGACACAAAAAAGTTAAAATCACCCTCACTTCTTGCAGGAAATTTTTGCGCTACCGTCTTTTCCCCCTCCGATTTATTGGTTGTTAAAGACGGTCCGGCTCTGAGAAGAAGATTTTTAGACCTTGCCATAGGTCAGCTTTACCCTTCCTACGTTGCTTTACTTAAATCTTATACCAGGGCGGTCACACAAAGAAATACTCTGCTTAAAAGTATGGACGGCAGGCTGGTAAATAACGAAATGCTTGACGTTTTCGAGCAGGAAATTGTAAACAGCGGCCAAAAGATTATTGATTACAGAATTAAATACTGTAAACAGGTTACGGCAAATGCCGCCGATATTTATGCCGAGCTTTCTTCTTTAAGAGAAGAACTTTCGGCCGAATATATACCCTCCTGCGAATTGGAGGATATGGCCGAAAGGCTGTATATTTCCCGTAAAAACGATATTTTTTCCTGTACTACCTCGGTAGGACCTCACCGTGACGACCTTGATTTTAAAATTAACGGAATATCCGCCCGAAATTTTGGAAGTCAGGGTCAGCAAAGAAGCGTAGCTCTTTCACTTAAACTGGCCGAATCAAAAACCCTTAAAGATATAACAGGCGAACAGCCGGTTGCTATCCTTGACGACGTAATGAGCGAGCTGGACCCCGACCGTCAGGCCTTTATTTTAAACCATATAAAGGACTGGCAGGTATTTATCACCTGCTGCGACCACGCAAATATCAAACCCCTTAAAGAGGGAAAAATCTTTACGGTGCGTGGAGGTAAAATAAAGGGATAAGAAATTAGGGGTTTGCTAACGCAAACAGAGGTGCTTCGCACAGTATTTTAATTAAAAAATTAAAAGTTTGGCAAAAGGCTATTATGCTTGTAAAAGAGGTTCAAATTCTGAGGTTTGGACACAGCTTATAATTTGTAACGAACTTGGATATTTAAATGAACAGCAAACAGAAAAAGCTGTTCTGCTTTGCGAAGAAATAAGTAAAATGCTTAATGTAATGATAATAAAATTATCGCAATAAATCATAGGGATAAGAAATTAGGGGTTTGCTAACGCAAACAGAGGTGCCTTACGGCACAGTATACTGCGGCAAAGCCGCCCCTGCAAAATGTAGTTTTGCCCCTGTGTCGCACCGCGACACCCCTTATCCATAAATATAAAAGATAAATTGGTGAGATAAAAATGTATTTACATCTCGGTGAAGGAACCATTGTTAAAACCAAGGATATAATCGGAATATTTGATATGGATACCACCACGGTAATGAAATCTTCCCGCACCTTTTTAAATAAGGCCGAAAAGGAAAAACGTGCCGTAACGGTATCATATGAGCTTCCGAAATCCTTCGTTGTTATAAAAGATAAAAAAGAAAAAGACCTTAAAATTTATATTTCTCAGTTATCCTCTACCACCCTTGAAGGCAGGTCAAAAACCTTTTTAGGATATAAATAAGCAGTATGGAGCTTCCAAAAAGAAAAGACCTTCGCATGAAGGAATATGATTATAGCGAAAACGGACATTATTTCGTGACCGTGTGCACGGCTGAGAGAAAAGAAACATTGTCTTCGATAATGGTAGGGGAGGGGCTTGCTCCTCCCGAGGTGAAACTCACGTCTCTCGGAAAAATTGCCGAAGAACAAATAGGCGCATTGAACGAACGCTATGGGAATGTTACGGTAGAAAACTATGTGATAATGCCTGACCATATCCACTTGCTTTTATTTATCGATGGGTTTGATGCGGGAGGAGCAAGCCCCTCCCCTACACTGTCTGATATAATTTGCAGTTTTAAATCTTTAACCGCAAGACTTTACAAAAAGTTACATACCGCAGATAAAATCTGGCAAAGATCCTTTTATGACCATGTCATCCGAAACGAGAAGGATTATCATAAGCATTTTAACTACATCGAGGACAATCCCGTTTCGTGGATTTTAAACAAACATACCGTCTGACCCTTTTTAAGAAGGCTTAAAAAACTAATAAAAAAATAGGAGTAAAAATGGCAAATGCAAGATGCAAAAACTGCGGAGAGTTTATTCCGGAGGACGAAAGATTTTGTCCCGATTGCGGAATGCCCGTAGGCAGCGAAAGTGAAAAAGTTTTCAGTGAGATGAGCGATGCCGAGCTTCACAGTTATATCGGCAAAAACTCTTCAAGATACGTAGATATTTTTTCTAAAAACCGCGGAAAAAGTTTTTTTGTAAGCTTTAACTGGGCGGCAGGTCTTTTTGGCGTAGCCTGGCTTTGCTACCGAAAAATGTACAAGTATGCAGTCTTGTTTTTCGCGCTGAATATACTTGTTTCTGCTGTTCTTTCCTGTGGCTTTGCTCTTACCTACAAAGAAGAAATTAAGGCTTGTAAAAGGGTTACCGGCGATTCGGTTTTTTCGGTTATAAGCAATTTAGATATGATAACCACCGATGATGACGGAAACCTCGTTGTGGGAGATATTCCAAAAGAGGTAACAGACCTTCAAAAAAAAGCAGAAGATTTTGATTCTAAGGTTTCGGTAGTTTTTCTTGCCTTAAACCTGGCACTTGCCCTGTTTGCAGACTGTCTTTATAAAAGACATATCCAAAAAAATCCATACAGTACCGGCGGAGTTTCGGTCCCCGGCTGCATAATAGGTGCTGTGGCTGAGGGGGCAGGCGAATCTGTCGCAGAAACAGTGATACTAATTATAATATCCGCGCTTATAACCTAAAATAAGTGCTTTAAATACAGTATTATATAAATTATTTTCTAAGGAGCAGAAAATGGACATCGAAAACACAAACATCCCTGTAACTGGTAGTTACGACGAAAATTCAATACAGGTACTGGAAGGACTTGAGGCGGTTAGAAAACGTCCGGGTATGTACATCGGTTCCACCGGTGAGAGAGGTTTGCACCATCTTGTATACGAGATTGTGGATAACTCCATCGACGAGGCTCTGGCAGGCTATTGCGATAAAATTATTGTAGAGCTGCTGGATGGCGGCCTTGTTCGTGTTATAGATAACGGACGAGGAATCCCCACAGGTATCAACCCCCAGAAGGGAATTCCCACCGTAACGGTTGTATTCACCATTCTTCATGCCGGCGGTAAGTTCGGCGGAAACGGATACAAGGTTTCGGGAGGACTTCACGGTGTTGGTGCTTCGGTTGTTAATGCTCTCTCCTCCTGGCTTGAGGTAGAGGTTAAAGACGGCAAGCATATCCATAAGCAAAGATATGAAAAGGGTAATATCGTAACCGACCTTGAAATTATCGGAGATACCACCGAGACAGGTACTACCGTTACCTTCAAGCCCGACCCCACCATCTTCACCGATACCACCGTATACGATTACGAAATTCTTAAAAAGCGCCTTCGTGAGCAGGCCTTCCTTAACGCAGGCATCCGTATCCAGCTTAAGGACAGCCGCACCGACGTTTTTGAACCCCAGACCGAGGAATTTCACTACGAGGGCGGTATCCGTTCCTACGTTGAGTTCCTTTTAGAGGGTATAAAGAAGGACAGACTTCACGAGGAGGTTATTTATCTTAACTCCTCTACCGAAGACCAGACTGCCGAAATCGCTCTGCTTTGGTCCACCGCCTACGACAGTAAGATAATGTCCTTCGCAAACACACTTTACACCATCGACGGTGGTACTCACGAGCAGGGCTTCCGCCAGGCTCTTGCCAACACCGTAAATAAATATGCCTTCGATTTCAAGCACCTTAAAGAGGGAAATGCCCGTCTTAAGGGTGAGGATATTATGGAGGGTATTGTTGCGGTTGTATCCGTAAAGCTCAGCGATGCACAGTTCGAAAGCCAGACCAAGGCAAAGCTGGGTAACACCTCTATCGGACGTCTTGTTCGTGACCTTGTAAACGAAAAGCTTTACCGTTTCCTTGAGGAGCATCCCGCTGATGCTAAGATAATTATTGAAAAATCTATCGCTTCCTCCAATGCCCGTGAGGCCGCACAGAAGGCCAGAGAAGCATCCCGCTCTAAATCGGGTATCGGCGGAAAGACCCGTATGCCCGAAAAGCTTACCGACTGTATTTCCGACGACCCCACCAAGACCGAAATCTACATCGTCGAGGGAGATTCTGCAGGCGGTTCTGCGGTAGAGGGACGAAATTCTACCTATCAGGCAATTCTTCCTCTTTGGGGTAAGATGCTTAATGTTGAAAAGGCAAGAGATGATAAGGTTTACGGCAACGATAAGCTGACCCCTGTTATTGTGGCACTTGGCACAGGAATTGGCGAAAATTTCGATATCAGTAAGCTCCGCTACGACAAAATTGTTATTATGGCCGATGCCGACGTTGACGGTTCTCATATCAGAACCCTGCTGCTGACCTTCTTCTTCCGCTATATGCCCCAGCTTATAGAAACGGGTCACATTTATCTGGCACAGCCTCCCCTTTACAGAATTTCGAAGGGTAAACAGCACTTCGACGTATTTACCGACGAGGAAAAGACCGAGGTTATCGAGCGTCTCGGCGGTACTGCCGACGTTCAGCGCTATAAGGGTCTTGGTGAAATGGACCCCGAACAGCTTTGGG
>JAXJWR010000361.1:0-3943 GCA_036307905.1 Acutalibacteraceae bacterium | reverse complement strand
GGATACGTCGGCCTTTGGACGGGAGCGCTTCCCAACGGCGACAACAAGGGCAGCGGCTACGGCGCAAACTATTCTCCCGCCATCACCACCAAATTCGAAAGTCCCACCGACGTTATAAAATCCTTTACAAAGCCCGATCTTAAAAAGCTGATAAACGGCGGCCCTCTCACCTTAGAACTTCACGATTCGGTCTTTGACAGCGAGGAGGGAATAAAGAAGGTGGCAGCCTTGGTAAAAACCTTTATCGACCTTGGCGGACATCAGCTGCAGCTTAATTCCATCAACCGCGACACCCTTCTGGCGGCCCAAAAGGACCCTGATAAATATAAGAGCCTCATCGTTAGGGTCTGGGGCTGGAGCGGATACTTCGTTCAGCTTGATAAAATGTATCAGAATCACGTAATCCGCCGTACCGAATATACACTATAAAAAAAGGAAGTATGTATCTAAAAGTACATACTTCCTTTTTAGGTTTGTAAAAAGAGTAATTATTCAAAAAGCTCGGTGCTGAAATAGCGTTCACCGGTATCGGGTAAAACGGTTACAACGGTTTTGCCCTTGCCAAGCTTTTTGGCAAGCTTCAGCGCCGCGGCAACGTTTGTACCGCTGGAAATTCCGCAAAGTATACCTTCCTCGCGGATGAGCCGCTTGGTGGTGTTTATTGCCTCATCATCGGTGATTATGGCAATATCACTAAAGATATTCATATCCAGATTTTCGGGAATAAGTCCGTCGCCGATGCCCATTTGCAGATGTGTGCCTATGTTTCCGCCCGAAAGAATCGCGGCATTTTGCGGTTCGGCCGCCCAAATAACTATATCGGGGTTAGCCTCCTTTAGTTTTCCGCCAATACCCGAAAGGGTTCCGCCGGTACCAATGCCCGAACAGAAGCCGTGTATAGGGCCATCAACCTGGTTTAATATCTCTACTGCGGTATGCAGCTTGTGAACCAGAGGATTGTCGGGGTTTTCGAACTGCTGGGGCACCCAAACCTTGCTGTCCTCCCGCGCCATACGAAGGGCGGTTTCCAAACATTCGTTTATGCAGGCTCCTATGTCTCCGTCATCGTGAATAAGTATAAGCTCGGCGCCGTAGGCTTTTATAAGCTTTCTGCGCTCCTCACTTACCGAATCGGGCATTATTATTTTAACCTTATAACCCTTTACCGCGCCGATAAGGGCAAGACCGATGCCCTGGTTCCCGCTGGTAGGCTCTACAATTATGGTGTCCTCTTTTATGAGACCCTTCTTTTCCGCCTCGGTTATCATACTGTAGGCGGTGCGGGTCTTGATGGAACCGCCGATATTTACCCCTTCATATTTAACAAGAATTTCAGCGCTGTCGGGGTCGACCAGCCTTTGAAGGCGTATCAGCGGAGTGCTTCCGATAGCCTCTAAAACGTTTGAATATACCAAAAGGATTCCTCCATATGCTTGATTTATCTATTGTAATACATAATATGCAAAAATGCAAATAAATTTAGAATAAAGATACATACAGAGGGCTATTTTGCGTTAAAATAGCTTGTTAAAAATGAAATAGCTTATCCAGTAAATGCAGATTATCAGGCAGACAGAAGCGGTAATTATGGTGGTGTACTGAGAAATACCGAAAAGCTCCAGCACTATTACCGCTACACAGGCCAGAAGAACGTAAAGATTAAAAGCCAGAGCTTTAGCTCTGTTTGATATAGAAAGATTTCTCTCGTCAGATTCTGCAATTTCTTGCTTTTGTATGCTTTCCTCACTTTTTGTTATAATCAAATGACGCTTGATACGTGCAACGCCCACAACCGTAAGAGCTGGCCCGATTCCCCATATAAAGTTGTTTTGAACAGGGAACACACAGGAAAGAATGATGGTTGTCAGCCCTAAAACTAAATAGGCTATAGCCAAGTAAAGCCTTATTTTAAGTTTTCTTCTAAAATCCATTACAGGTCCTCCTCAAATATGAAAATTTCTTCAATAGTTTTCCCGAAGTGTTTTGCAATTTTGTGGGCAAGGGTAAGACTGGCATTGTATTTGCCGTTTTCCAGGGAAATTATGGTCTGCCGTGTTACGCCCACAGCCAGAGCAAGCTCGTCTTGAGTGATTTTTTGTTGTTTTCTAAGTTCTCTAATAATATTGTTCAAAGTATCACTTCCTTTAAAAGTAAAACGCGCTTTACATTTTCAGTATAACCAAGGCATAGCAAAATGTCAAGCATATTTTACAAAAAATAAAGCGTACATCTCTTTTGGGATGTACGCTTTTTGAAATAGCCGGGTTTTGAAGTTTCTTATATTTCGGGTTTAAAGGCGGACATAAGCTGAAGCTTAAAGAGGTTAGCCTTGTGTTTTCTGTCGATAAGAGCTTTTTTGTCCATATCGTCAATTTCGCCTGTGCGGATGTAACGGTCAAGCTCGGCATAGGTAAAGCCCAGATTTTCCTCGTCGGATTTTCCGCAAAGACCGTCTATGGGGAGCTTCTCAACCAGCCAGTCGGGAAGGGCTAAGAGATGACCGATAGCCTTAACCTCCTGTACGGTAAGGTTGCACATAGGAGAGAAATCTCCCGCTGCGTCGCCGTAACGGGTGGAATATCCAACCCAGTCCTCGCTTAAATTACAGGTGTTTACCACACGACCGTTCATACTTTGGGAAACGGCATAAAGGGTGGTCATACGAATACGGGGAGCAATGTTTATCTTGGTCTGCTCTGAAATAGGCAGATTTTCGGGCCAGGCGGAGTAAAGTCCTTCCATGGCATCTTTAATGTTAACAACAAAATGCTTTATACCAAGATGGTTTACAAGACTGTACGCGGCATCAATATCGTGTTGCTCACCACAGGGCATAAGAACGCCGATGACCCGCTCCTTACCAAGCGCTTCTACACAAAGGGCCGCCGCAACCGAGCTGTCCTTTCCACCCGATATTCCTATAACTGCATTACAGTTCGGGCCGTTTTCTTCGAAGAACTGCTTTATCCAATTTACACATTGTTCTTTAACCTTTAACGCATCAAATTTATACATAAAAACACCTCGTAAACAGCATATAATAATTTTATCACGGCAGATAGAGTATGTCAATCAAAACGGTTGATTTTTAAGGCCTCTGGTGTTATTATAATAGCATAAAACAAACGGAGATATACTATGAACAATTTTTTTACAGACACAAGAATACGCTGGATGCTCACGTCTTTTTTGGCCCTTATATGCATAGCAGGAATTTATGTTCCTGCCGTCAGCGTGGGCGACCCACTGGGCTTTTCAGCGCCCGAGGAGTACTCTCTCACCTGGTTTTTAAAGCAGGCCGCCTTTCCCGAGATATATTCGGTAGTGCTCACAATATACGTAGCCACCCTGGCACCTATGATTGTTTTCTGCGCCCGTAAAAAGCTTAGCCTGTGGCCGGTAGTTGTTGCCACCGTAGGATCGGTATTTTTCCTTGCGGTAAATCTTTTTTGGGGCTTTATAATTCTGGATGGGGGAGCAGCCGCAGTAAAGCTCACCACCTGGAGCTGGATATATCTTGCTTTACAGGCGGTATCCATTGTTAATCTTATTGCCTTTGCCCTGAAATTAAGGAAAGGCTCCCGTTGACAAAACGGTTCGCATAGTGTAAGATAATAGGGTCAAAATCCTAATATCCGCCTTCTTAGTTCAATGGATAGAATAAACCCCTCCTAAGGGTTAGATGTGGGTTCGATTCCCGCAGAGGGTGCCAAAAGTTCAGCCACCGCCATAGGCGGAGGTTGGACTTTTTCATTTTTACAGGGGAATCGAACGAGGGCAATGGCAAAGCCATAGAAACAGTCCGGTGGACTGTTTCGGTGCCAGGGGGCGTGTCGGCGAAAGATTTATCTTTCGTCGAGCGATTCCCGCAGAGGGTGCCAAAAAAGAAGTAACTTTTGTCTACCAAAAGTTACTTCTTTTTTTATCCAAGCCGCAGGCTTGG
>JAXJWR010000360.1:0-7317 GCA_036307905.1 Acutalibacteraceae bacterium | reverse complement strand
T
The DNA here is from genome assembly GCA_036307905.1 of Acutalibacteraceae bacterium. Taxonomy (GTDB): domain Bacteria; phylum Bacillota; class Clostridia; order Oscillospirales; family Acutalibacteraceae; genus SFWF01. The sequence goes on along the minus strand of JAXJWR010000360.1, from coordinate 7,316 downwards.
CATACTCCCACCTCCGAAACGTCGGTGAAGCTACCAAGGACTAGGTTGGCTATTTCGGACTTATCATCATCGGTAAGAACATAAGTCTCGCCTTTTTCTCCCCGAGGGCCGCGAAGTCCCTGCACACCCTGTATGCCCTGAGGACCTGCAGGACCTTTTTCGCCACGGTCTCCCTTATCACCCTTAAGACCTCGTTCACCTTTAGGGCCGACCTTCCAGGGAAGGGCGCTGAAGGGGGTAGTGCCGTCGCCTATTTTAAGCCAATGGCCATTCTCTCCGTCACGCACAACGGCAGGCTCACCCCGATGGAGTACAGGATTTTCCTCCTGCCAGTTTTGGGCGGTGTCCTCACGATAGGCAAAAACGCTTTTAAGATATATTTTTTCTGCCATAACTTACCTCCTTTACGCAATTCTTTTCCAGCAGTAATAGGCTTCATAGGGAGGCATATTGTTGTGGGGAACCGAAGAACCTGCAATACTGCTTCCCGTAGATACACCATTTTCGTTAAGCGTGCCAGCACCGACTATGCTTGAACCAGACGTCGCGCCCAAGTTTCCATATTTACTATTCCAAAACAAAGTTCCGCCGTTTGAAAGGTGATTATGCCTAGGCATTTCCGAAAGGGTAAGCGTGTGCTCGGCCTCTCCGCCGATACTGCCCGCTTCGTAAAGGTCCCCTGCGGCCAAAATGAATTTATCCTTAACACGCTCCCACTCACCTCCGAAAAGGGTAGAGGGCTCGGTGGGCTCTGCGCTGAAATACAGACTTCCCACAGGATGGGCAGAAAGTAACGCCTGCTGTACAGCTTGCGCCGATGCCTCCTTTAGTGCGGCGGCAACCGCACAGTTTTTAAGGGGATTTTCGCTTGTTTCCGAAAGAATCTCGTCCACGATAAAGCCTGTGTCGGCCGAGGTTTTTGCATCCCCTCCCAAGAAAACGAACTCCTTCTCTGAGAAGGTGGTTCCTACCTTTTCGGTCTGCTCTTTAAGCTCTGTTACCCTTTTAAGATGCTGTGCCGTCAGGCTCACCATTTCCGAAACTCTGTTAGTCTTTATGGCCAAAAGCTCGGTGGCCCGCTCTATTCTTTGGTCGATACCCCTATAGATTTCCTCGGCGGTATCGGCCAGACGCTCGCTTTCTCCCTTTTTATCGGAAAGACAGCCCAGCGGCATAGGCGATGCCTCAAAAAAGAGCTTTATCTGGGCTTTATACAGCTCGCAAACCTCCTCGCCTTTAAGCAGAAGTCGGAACACTGCCACGCAGGGCAGACCCGATGCGGTCATGGGGGCGGTAAGATAGAAGGGATTGCCTGCTTCGGAAAGCGTTCTGTTTTCACCGCGGAAATATTCCCCCGCCTCGGTTACAAGGTCGATTCTGCAAACCACTTCCCCTCCCTTAGATGCCTCCTCCAGCAAAGAAAGAAGCTGCTCGTCGGGAGTGAAAACAAGGGCGGTGGCTCTGTGCTCCCCCTGAAGGCCTGCACACATAGGCTCTTCGGGGATGACCCTATCTCTCGACAGGGTGTAATTTAAGTATTTTACCATCTTTTCACTTCCTCTTATAATTTACTGAGGCTGCGGTAGGAAACCGCAATGCCATCCAGGAAAAAGTCGCCCGGGAATCGGAAGATAAGGTCTTCCTTGCCCGAAGCAAAGCCCGTGTTTATTCGGCCTTCGTTATGCCGAATTCTGAGTTTTCGGGTGTTGCCGTCGGCCAAAACCTGCTCGGCCCCCGTGGGGTTTCCGTCCAGCCTGACCTCCAATAAGCGGATTCTTTGAGGCTGACCTTTGTGTATTACGGGAGAATATTCTGCCGCAAGTGGCAGTGTTTCCAGCCTTCGGGCTGTACCCTCCGCCACCATAATACGGTCCTCGTTTCCATAAAAGGTTACAGGGTATACAAAATACGTGGGGTCATCCTCCAATGCCGCAAAAAGCACCGCCCTGTTAAGATAGGTAAAGCCGTGAACCATTCTTTCGGGCAGGGTCCAGTTAAAAAAGCGATACCTGTTTTCGGTTTTTTGCACCGCCAGACACCCGGTGCCTTCTATAATCAGGTATCTGCCCCTATCGATTACGGCAAAAAGGTTAAGGGGGTTTTCTATATTCGCCCTGCCTATTTTTTCAACTTTTTGGGACGAGCCGCTGCCGTATATGCGGATAATATCCCCACGGCGGGAGGTGTAAAAAATATCCCCCGAAAGGACTGCAAAAGTTTTTTCGCAGGGGGCCGCTTCAAGAGAGCCTACCCTTTTGAAAAGAATACCGCCTGTGCTGCTTAAGGACTTTTCCCCCTCTTTAGAAGGTTCTTCTTCCCCACCTTTGCCCGGGTTCTGTGTGTCGGCAGAATATATCTCGTTTTCCTTGAAGGCTAAAAGGCGGCTGTCTTTAACCAGCATACCCACCACCTCAAGCTGTGACTCGCCTAAAATTTGCAGGGAGTCCTCGGGGAAATAGAGGGGATTTTTAGAACTGTTAAATATAACCGTCCCGGGGGAAATACCGTTTTTATAGAATACGGTAACCTCCGAAGCCCCGTTTCCTGCGGTCTCGCCTGCGCCACAGCAGGCCGACATGGCCGCAACCTTAATTTTATCCTGCGTAAAGGCCTTGCCTGCGCTTATTTTTATGTTGTTGTAGCTGCCTGTATAGGGCGGCTCCCAAGAGGTGCCGTCTGACCTCTTAAAATGGATTCTGCCTGCGGCACGGTCGCAAATTATCTTAACCGACAAGTCGCCAACCTTGACTTCCTCCGATTCGCTTTTTCCCCGCTCGATTTTAAAAGAATAGGTTGCACCATTTTGCAGATAATCCACAAACACTACCCCCTCGCTGAGAGACGAATAGGGCAGCGTAAATGCCGAGGAGGCCGAATCGGCGGTAAAATAGCACCGAAAGCCCTCTCCCAAAAGGTTTCGTGATTCCATACGAACAGGCTCCTTGAGCTTAAGCCCTTCCCCTTCATATAAGGCCAGATGGTAGCTGTCGCCCCTTCCGTTGGCAAGGATTATAGGACGGTATATTTCCGAATCCAATACGGGATACCAGTTGGTCATTTCGGTATTAAGCTCCAAAACCCTTACAAAATCGGGCAGGTCGTTTTCGTATACCTGACGGGAAATAAAATATATTCCGCAGCCCTTTGTGGGAGTGCCGCTAAAGACTGTAAAAGACTTGGGCACACCGAATATCTCTTCGGTAACACGGCCGAAGCTGATTGTGCCGATTTCCCTTACAGAGCCGTCGGCAAATACCAGCCTCATACTGTAATCTACGTTGGCAATCTCGTTATCCGAAACGCTGACCGCCACCCTGCAGTACTTGCCATCCACGTAGAGAAAGCAGTCGGTAACTATAAGCGACATTTCGGCCACAAGATTGCTAAGATTATCGAAAAGCCAATCCTCAGGTCGGGCAAAAATGCCCTGACGGGCCATAAGGCGTCCCTCCTCCAGGATGCAGTTTTGTGTATTGTTCTCTGCAAGGGTCTCCTCCGCTGAGAGATAAAGCCGTTTGCTGTTTTTTGTGTTATAAAGGCTCATAACCAGTCACCCCTTGGAAGTCTGTCCTTAACCCTTGCAGTACTGCTTTTAAGCGCAGAAAGTCTTTTTTTATAGGCTGCAGACATGGTGCTTGATGCGGCATCATCCCCCACGGCCGAGGCAATAAGGGCGGCAAGGCCGAAAAGCAGGGCCGACGTCTGCTTTTGCGAGATTATCCCCACCCCTTCGGAAAGGGAGGACAAAACAGTAAAGCCCAGCTCCTCCAGCACCGCATTAACAAGGGGTAGTCCGATTATCTTCAGGGTATCATCCGCCTTTTCCATACCTATAAGGGCGGCGGCTCGGGTTATCAGTTCGTATCCGTTCACAGCTTTTCCTCCTTTAAAGAAAGTTCTTCAGAGAGTTCCTCGGTTTCGGGGATAATACCCGCAGGCAGGCGCTTTATATACTGTGCAGGGGTTATGGCGCCGCGGCTTAGAAGCTCGTTAAGGGCCGACATACGCTCTCTTTCTCCCCTAGTTACCCCTTCGGTGGCGGTCACCGTTACGGTAAGCACCAAATCTTTATATCTGGCCGCATCAAAGGGGAAGTACCATATTCCGTTTTCGTCTGACACCTTGAGGCCTCTTTTGCCGTACATAGCAAAAAAGAAGTCGGCCCAGATAAGGGAAATATCCTCTATAAAAGCCAGGTATCGGTTTTTAAGGGGCTGAAGATGTTTTGCAGAAGCCTCACGCAACTCGACGATAGCCGAGGTATTTAAAGCCTCCATATCGCCCAGAGCCGCTTCGTTGGCTCCGCACTGGGTAAGTGTGTTGAAAATCAGGTGATCCACCGACTGATTGTAGCCTGCCGAATAATCGGGAGGGGTTATAAATTTTACGGCCGAGCCTATATCCTCCGCACTTCCGTAGGCCTTTATAACCTGACCCGGCTCGTTGGTTATATCTCCCGTTACCACGTCCCCGTTTACCACCATAAGAGGCATTCCCGAGGACATTGCCGACCACACACTTGCGGTTATCATTCGGTTGATGGCAATCTGGTTGGGGATTATATAGGTGATTTCGCTGTCGCCGTAGATACAGCCGTCCCTTCTCTCCCAGGCGAAAACCGAAAGGGGGTATACGGCTATTCCCATAGAAAAAGGAGGTCGCACCACAGCGTTTTCGGTAACCTTGGTGGCAAAGACCATTATACTGCCGTCTGTGTCGGCGGCCTTATAAAGTTGGGTGAACAGTGTGAGTTTTTGGCCCTTCTGTCCTGCCACGCGCTTTATCTGTGCAGAGTCTCCCCCGTAGCGCTCGGCCTCGGCCGCGATTTCCTCGGCGGTTTTTTCCTCGGTTAAAATAATATAGGGCTGTTTTTGAAGACTTGTACAGGCAGGGTCGCCGAAATAGACGTTTTCGATTTTTATCCTCTCGCAGACTATATCGCCCAGAATAGGTGTTCCGCCCGGCTTATCGGCAAAAAGACCTGTTTTTATATCGGGGTCGAAATAGGTGTAAACCACCCCTGTGCCCCTGATATAGGCATCCCGAAGGGCAAGGTCAAGCACGCTTTTCATACGAACTCTGTCTGCGGTAGTCTTTCGGTAGGAGTTAAGCACCGATATCATAAGGCCTACCTCGTTGTCCGATTTAAAGGGGGCAAACAGGGTGCTTTCCCTTTTCGAAAGCTCGCGGCGAGCGGCGGCTATACTTTTAGCAGAGGATACGGTTTGAGAGAATCCCTCTGCAGAAAAGTTCACCGTCGGATTGCAGCCTGCAAGCTGGGAAATTTTATAGTCGCCAATTCGCTTAATTATGTTATGGCGCACAAGAGGTCGCTCTCCACCGCAGTTTGCGCCGTGCCACTGGTCTCCCACGTAGAATCTTTCGTTCATCACTATCTGATCGTAAAGACCCCGTTTTCCAATGGAGGATTTAAACCGTCTTGCTTCGGTATACCTCGCAAAAATATTTGCGGGACTGTTCATTTTTTATATTCCTCCTTTTTTAAATGGGGTCTGCCCTTTCGGGCAAACCCTTTTGTCTTTTGCAGAATTATTCTACGGTAACCTTAACGGTATCGGTCTTAACTGTGTTATGACCGTCGGCGGTTATCTTACAGAAGTAGAAATGGTCGCCTGCGGTAAGGTCGGAGGGAAGCTGATACTCGGCTTCATTTGCGCCTGCTATTTTAGCGGCGCCCTTGCCTGCGGCAGTTTCGCACTTATACCACTGGTAGGTAAGAAGGCTGCCTTCCTCGGTAGATGCGGTCACAACGAGAGTCTCGTCAACAGCACCTTCTGTGGTAATAATGTCAGCAGGCTGAGTGTCTACGGTTACGGGTGCAGAAATCCATGCCCAGAGGCTGTCGGTAGCAGATGCCTTTACGAATACGTCGTAATAAATACGGTAATCGAACTTATAGGCATCGGCAGAGGTGTTCTGCTCGGGGGTAAAGATACGCATTTTTTCGGTTTTCTTTACCAGGTGTGCGGCAGTCTTAGGCAGCACCAGCATAAAGATTTCCCCTGCGCCGTCGGCAGGCTTGAATCCGCCTGCGGCACTGTCCGAGAAGGTGTATGCGGTCTTCATACGCTCGCCCACAACGGGAATAATCGCAACCCCGTTTATAGATTTAACGCGAAGATTTACCTCGCCCTGCTTGAAATCGGAAACGGTGATCATACGGGTGATTTCGTCGGAGGCCATAAGGGCGGCATAGGCAGAGGAATCCATAAAGCAGACAAGCTCCTCGTCGTAGCCGGCAACCGACTGAACCTCGTTTACAAGGCTTACGAAGGTCTCATAGGGGAAGGCCATATCGCCGGAAATAAGGTTGCCCTTTTCCTTGGCGATGCTGCCCAGCTTGGAAAGCACGTAGGCGTCACATTCGGGGATTACCTTGGTGCGTACATACTCACCAAGAATCTTACCCGCAAGGGATGCAATGCCTGCCTCGTCCATATCCTCACGGTCAATCTGGAGGGAACGGGCACGATCCATAGACATGGTGTAGGGAGTATTAGCAACGGTTACAGCGCCGCTTTTGAAGCCGCCTGCACGGTCGTAACCAACAAGACCCTCGAACTCAACGTCGGGGATGATTACGGTTTTTGCACCCACAAAACGGGTGCGAAGGGCATTGTCGGCAAAAAATGCGGTGGCACTCTTAGCCTCGAACACACGGTCAAGCTCGCCGGAATACATTTCGGCAGATGCAATAGAATTGATAGACATATTTTTTCTCCTTAAAATTTAATTTCCTTTGGGGTTAGCCCCAGACACCCTTTAAGAATTCGGCGTCTACGGGGTTTTGTCCCCCTGCAGATGATAGCGAACCGAGGCTCTTTTCCGACCGTTCTTCACGTCGGGCCAGCTCCTCGTTTGCGGCTACCCTTTGGCGATGCTCATAGAGAAGATACTCAAAAAGCAGTCCTGTTCCTTTAAGCTCTGCGGCTGTTTTGACCTGACTCGGCAGAGTATCGGGGGTGAGGTCGGGGAAAAAGCTTTTTAACTCGGCAAAGCCGTCGTCGGTAGGCTTTCCTTCAGCCGCAAGCAGTCTTTCGGCCAGTTCTCTGTCTCCTCCGCACCTTTCGCTGAGGGCGGAAAGCTCACGCTCGGTTTTTTCCCTTTCAATCTCGGTAAGGTAGTCCCCCACAGAAAGGCCCTTGCTTTTGGATAGTGTGCGGAGACGGTCGTACTCCTTTTCCACCATCTGAAATTTAAGACCCTTTTGTGCCAGGGTTGCCGCCTCTTCGAGGGAAAGTTTTTTTGTTTCCTTGTTAAACTTTACCTCTAAAAAGGCAGAATCGGTTGTACCG
>JAXJWR010000359.1:0-3515 GCA_036307905.1 Acutalibacteraceae bacterium | reverse complement strand
TTGATCTTAACATGACCGTACTGGCCCTTGCCGCCTGACTGTTTGGCGTACTTATGGTCTACTTCGACCTCCTTGGTGAGGGTCTCTTTGTAGGATACCTGAGGCTTGCCAACGTTGGCCTCCACCTTGAATTCACGCAGAAGTCTGTCCACGATGATTTCCAGATGAAGTTCTCCCATTCCGGCGATGATGGTCTGTCCGGTTTCTTCATCGGTGTAGGTACGGAAGGTGGGGTCTTCCTCTGCGAGCTTAGCAAGCGCGATACCCATCTTCTCCTGACCAACCTTGGTCTTAGGTTCAATAGCAACGCGGATAACAGGCTCGGGGAAGTTCATAGACTCGAGAACAACGGGATGCTTTTCATCGCAAAGGGTATCACCGGTAGTGGTGTTCTTGAGACCTACGCAAGCGGCGATATCACCTGCATAAACGGTTTCAATGTCTTCACGATGGTTAGCGTGCATCTGAAGGATACGTCCCATACGCTCTTTATTGTCCTTAACAGAGTTAAGAACCGATGCACCTGCATCAACAGTTCCGGAATAAACACGGAAGAATGCAAGCTTACCAACGAAGGGGTCGGTAGCAATCTTGAATGCGAGTGCAGCGAAAGGCTCGCTATCGGAAGAATGACGAACCTCTTCTTCCTCGGTATCGGGATTGATACCCTTAATAGCTTCTACGTCGGTAGGAGCGGGCATATAATCAACGATGTTGTCGAGGAGGGGCTGTACGCCCTTGTTACGATAAGAAGTACCACAGCAAACAGGAACCATTGTGCTTTCGATGGTGGACTTTCTAATGATACGCTTCATATCTTCAACAGAAGGCTCGGTGCCGTCCTCGAGATATGCCATCATAAGCTCGTCATCCATTTCTACAATGTGTTCGATCATTTCGCTACGATACTGTTCTGCAAGTTCCTTCATATCTTCGGGAATTTCCTCAATGCGAACATCCATACCCTTATCGTCGTAGTATACGATAGCGTTGTTGTTTACAAGGTCGATAATTCCTTTGAAGGTATCTTCAGAGCCGATAGGCAGTTGAATCGGAACAGCATTACACTGAAAACGTTCTTTAACCATTTTAAGAACGTTAAAGAAGTCGGCACCCATAATGTCCATCTTGTTAACATAGATCATACGGGGAACCTTATATTCATCAGCCTGACGCCAAACGGTTTCAGACTGAGGCTCAACGCCGCCCTTTGCACAAAGTACAGTTACAGAGCCGTCGAGAACACGCAGGGAACGCTGAACTTCAACGGTAAAGTCAACGTGACCGGGAGTGTCGATAATATTGATACGATGGTCTTTCCAGAAGCATGTAGTAGCAGCGGAGGTAATAGTGATACCTCTCTCCTGCTCCTGTGCCATCCAGTCCATAGTAGCTGTACCGTCGTGTGTTTCACCGATTTTGTGGTTAACACCGGTGTAGTACAGAATACGCTCGGTAGTGGTTGTTTTACCGGCGTCAATGTGAGCCATAATACCAATATTTCTTGTCATTTCAAGAGATACTTTTCTTGCCATAATATTCTCCTTTTAAGAAAAATCAGTATTAAAAGATTACCATCTGTAATGTGCGAAAGCCTTATTGGCTTCAGCCATCTTATGAGTGTCTTCACGCTTTTTAGCTGCGCCGCCAACACCGTTTATAGCATCGAGAATTTCACCGGCAAGTCTTTCCTTCATGGTTCTCTCGTTGCGCTTACGGCTATAAGTGGTGAGCCAACGCAGACCTAAGGTCTGCTTTCTTTCAGGACGAACCTCAAAAGGAACCTGATAGGTTGCACCGCCCTTACGGACAGCCTTAACCTCGAGCTGGGGCATTACGTTTTCCATAGCCTCTTCGAAAACCTCGAGGGGTTCTTTTCCTGTCTTTTCGTTAATGATTTCAAAAGCACCATATACAATCTTCTGAGCTACGCCCTTCTTACCGTCAAGCATGATGTTGTTGATAAGACGGGTAACGATCTTGGAGTTGTATACCGGATCGGGCAAAACGTCACGTTTTGCAACAAAACCTCTTCTTGGCACTTCTCTTCCCTCCTTCACAATAATGATATCATAGGTACTCGAGTTAATTTCTTTCCCGTTTGTACCAAGCAAGGCGTATATATATAAACGCCGCTTGATAATACTGCAGCTTGAATTATTTTTATTATAATTTCAAACTTACTTTGCGCCTGCCTTAGGACGCTTTGCACCGTACTTGGAACGAGACTGCATACGCTTTGCAACACCCTGAGCATCAAGAGAGCCACGGATGATGTGGTAACGTACACCAGGCAGGTCCTTTACACGGCCGCCACGGATAAGCACTACGCTATGCTCCTGCAGGTTGTGACCGATTCCGGGAATGTAAGCAGAAACTTCGATTCCGTTGGAAAGACGTACTCTGGCAATTTTACGAAGAGCAGAGTTAGGCTTTTTAGGGCTGGTGGTCTTAACTGCAGTACATACGCCACGCTTCTGAGGAGAATCGTTATCGGTGAGAGAACGCTTCATAGAGTTGTAACCCTTTAAGAGCGCAGGGGCCTTAGCCTTTTTCTCAACGGTTTCTCTTCCGCTACGTACTAACTGGTTAAAGGTCGGCATATCGCACCTCCTTAATAAAATGTATATGACGCAGACGGAGAGACTCCGTCTGCGTTATATCTGATTTTGGGGGCTATAACAAGTCACAGTCCCACGCAATATTGAATTTTATCACTAAAAGTCAAAAATGTCAACAGTTTTTTAAGGAATTTTTTTATTCCTCAGTTTCGGTGTCGGCACTTTCGGACACTTCAGCTTCTTCGGGAAGAATTACGTCGTCTTCACCAATTTTCATACCTGTTCCTGCGGGAACAAGTTTACCGATGATAACGTTCTCCTTCAGACCGAAGAGAGGATCTACCTTACCCTTGATTGCTGCCTCAGTAAGAACCTTAGTGGTCTCCTGGAAGGAGGCTGCGGAGAGGAAGGATTCGGTAGCAAGGGATGCCTTGGTAATACCAAGGAGTGTGGGGTTGTAGGATGCTTTAACGAGGTCGCTCTCCCCTGCTTCAATTCTTGCCTTAATTGCCTTGTTGGCATCAAGAATTTCGGCCAGTTCATAGCTTACGCCCTGGAGAAGGTCGGTAGAGCCGGGATCGGTGATAACGAACTTTCTCATCATCTGGCGGATGATAACCTCGATATGCTTATCGTTGATATCAACACCCTGAGTACGGTATGCGTTCTGAATTTCGGCAATGATGTAATCCTGAACGGCATCGGGACCCTGTGCTTCAAGAATATCCTGGGGATACTTTGCACCGGGGATAAGAAGGTCTCCTGCCTTAACCATATCGCCCTCTGCTACCAGGGGACGTACTCCGTAAGGAATTACAACCTTTTCTTCTCTTACATTTTCGTCATCGGTGATGATGATTACGTTAGAGCGCTTTTCTTCGGAAATGCGAACGCGACCGTTAATCTTTGCGATAAGACCGCAACGCTTGGGACGTCTTGCTTCGAAAAGTTCTT
>JAXJWR010000358.1:0-5428 GCA_036307905.1 Acutalibacteraceae bacterium | reverse complement strand
CTTTTCGCCTTCTGTTTCGCGAATCCATTTGTTTATTTGTTTTTTATAGCCATTATATCTGGTGCGTTGTATATAAAGAAAAAGCATCCCGACGTAAAGGTTGGAATCGTTTGTCCCGACCTTCCTTGCGAGTTTGGAATTTTGCCCAAAAACAAGTTCAAGGCTGCAATTCGATGCCATCACGGAAAAAAACTTTTTAAATATACAAAATATTGTGATTTTTTTGCCATACTTACAGAGGCAATGAAACATCCTCTTAAAATCGGAGAACGGAAATATACCGTTATCGAGGGCATTTGCAATGGAACAGCTCCCGAAAACCTGCAAAAATGCAATAACAAAGCAATTCTTTATACCGGCACCTTAAACAGACAATTCGGCATTCTCACTCTGCTTGAGGCCTTTTCCCTAATAGAGGATCCCGAGGCTCAGCTTTGGATATGCGGCAGCGGAGATTCGAAAGAAGCGGTTGAAGCCGCTGCTGAAAAGGACTGTCGCATTAAGTTTTTCGGTTATGTAACCAAGGACAGGGCAAGCGAACTTCAGCAAAAGGCATTTATGCTTATCAACCCCCGCCAAAACGAGGGGGAATATACAAAATACAGCTTCCCTTCCAAAACAATGGAATATATGCTAAACGGCAAGCCTGTGCTTATGTACCGTCTCGACGGTATACCTGCCGAATATGACCCCTATCTGAATTATATTGAGGGAAATTCTGCCGAAGATATTAAAAATGCCATTTGTAAAATTTTCGATGCTGACGCAGACGAAATCGCATTAAAGGCCCAATCGGCGGCCCGCTTTGTTGCAGAAAATAAGAACAGCGCAGTTCAGGCAAAAAAGATACTTGACCTTATATCAGAATTGGAGTAATTTATGGGATCTCAAACCACGCAGAAAAACAAATACAATTTTTATGATATTTGTTTCATTCTGTCGGCATTTGCCGGTTTTGCAATACTTATCGCATTACCGTATCAATCAAACACAGTCGTAAGTCTCGGCACCTACACAATCGCAATTTGCGCAATCGCAATGTATGTAATGCACTTTTTAACCTATACACGGCGTATGTCTCCTCAGGGAGTAGCACTCATTTTGCTTATTGTTATCTGTGTGATGGCACTGCTCTTTTCCCATTCAAACATCGGGCAAAATTTGATAGATTTGATGTGCTTTTTAGAGATTCCAATCTTTATGCTGTGCGGAAAGGAAATAAGTTCAAAAAATACCCCAAAGGTGTTTTTATGGTTGCAGTATGCGCTTTCCTTCTATTATATATACCTTTCCGGGACCGACAAAGCCTATTGTTTTAATGGTAAATATGGTGTAATATACCTTGAGGAGCTCACCCTGTCTTATCGTAATCCTAACGAAACCGCAATATATCTTTTGGTTTGCTTTATTACCTTGCTGGTTGCTATAACGACCTATAAAAAACTTATTTTAAAGCTTATGTTTGCCATAAATGCAGGATTTATATTTTATCTTGTATGGCTTACCATCTGCCGTGCCGGAATAGTAGTTTGCGTCCTTGCGGTGATTGGACTCCTTTTCTTAAAGGTTTTTCCGATAAAACGAATAATCACCCGAATAGCCCTGATTATTCCTATAATAATGGTTGCGGTTATTTATTTGTTTAATGACGAACTGGTTGAAATGCAGTTTTTGGGTTCTTCTGTTGACACTAATCGAATCGGCGTGTATGAGCAGGTTTTCAGCAATCTTCAGCTCCATGAAATATTCTTAGGAGATTTCGCAACACATTCTTTCGGCAATCTGCATAATGCATATATCAGTATATTTGGTACTATAGGTATATTCGGTGTAATTATTTATGCATATTTTATGTACCATACTTTGATGAGCCATACAAAAAGTTTGGAATATAATATGTCTCAAAAAATGGCATATATCGGTATTTTGCTGATAATAATTCACTCGGCGGTTGAAGCAGCCTTCTTTATTGGCGGTTCGGCTTACGCAATGGGCTTTATTTGCCTGTACACATTGTTTGTTTTTAATAATCAATAAAACAAAACGCCTTTTTGAAGGAATAAAGGCATTAACACAACAGGTGTATTTGTTAAATAATTAATTGTTTTGCAGGAGATTATTATGACAATAGTATTCTTTTCAAGCGTTTTTAATCATCACTCTATGCCACTGTGTGATGCGCTTAATAGCCTACCAAACGTAAACTGCTATTTTGTTTCTACTATGGAAGAAGAAGAGCAACGTAAAACACTTGGATATCACGGCTATAATCGCGAATATGTTATAGAAATGTGGGCAAGCGAAGAAAACCGCCAAAAGGCTCTGAAGTTAGCTCTTGAAGCCGATGTTATGATTGCTGGCGTATACCCTTACGAATTTCTCAAAAAGCGCCTAAAAAAAGGCAAACTTACCTTTATTTGTCAAGAACGCCTTTTTAAGTTTAATGCAACCATACTTCAACGCGCACGCGTTTGGTTTTACATCTTTAGAAAATTCACTATTTTTAAAAATCGCCCCTTATATCTTTTATCTATTGGTAAAGGTACGGCGAAAGATTATAAAAGTATAGGCTTTTATAAAGATAAAAGTTTTAACTGGGCCTATTTTCCGCCCTTTTTACCTCAAAACATTAAAGATTTAATGGATAAAAAACAAAGCAACCAGGTAGAAATTCTTTTTGTTGGCAGAATGATAGCCTTAAAACATCCTGAATTCTCCCTAAAGGCTACAAAACTGCTAATAGAAAAAGGTTATAACGTTCACTTAACCTATGTTGGTACAGGTCCTTTAGAAGAAGAACTTAAAAAAGAGGCGGCACTTTTAGATAGCGCAGTAACCTTTCTTGGTGCAATGCCTCCCGAAAAGGTTAGGGAGCAAATGGAAAAGGCTAACATATTTACCTTCACCTCCAACATCTATGAAGGTTGGGGCGCCGTTGTAAACGAAGCCATGAATGCGGGTTGCGCCCTTGTGGCAGATAGCGCTCCCGGTGCTGTTCAAAACTTAATAGAAAGCGGTTATAACGGTCTTGTTTACGGTGAGGAAAACTTTGAAGAGTTTTTTGAAAAGTTAGAGAGTCTTGTTAAAAATCCTCATCTTACTCGAAAACTCGGCGAAAACGCTTATCAAACTATTGCAGAGAGTTATAATGCAACTGTGGCGGCCGAAAGATTCTATATGCAATGTGACGCATTACTTAATAAAAAGCCGCTTCATAAGTTTACTGCCGGCCCTATGAAATTTATAAACAATAAAAGCTCTCGAAAAGGAGAAAAATAATGTATTTCAAAAAAACAAAACCCTTTAAAATGCTTTTTTCTAACCCCGATATGTTTTGGCATATGTATGCTAAATGGCCCTGGAAGGTTGCAAGCGCTAAATTCTTTAAAAAGATTATTAAGCCAACCCACTATGCAGGAAGAAAAGTTACTCCCGATTACGAGGGTAACGAAATTATGAAAGACCTTATTTTATCTAATAAGCCCTTCTTAGTTGGTCGCCCGGGCGCTAGTGAAATATTCTTATTCGTTCAGTCCGATATGTTAAGAAAAGGCCTTCGCACCCCAGCAAAAGACCAAGATTATAAAGGAACCTATATAAACACAGGTATTTTTCCCCGTACGGTAGATTTTATAAATAAATATACTCCCTTTGCCGAAGATGCTCTTAGTCAGTGTGATTTGCTAAATGTAAGTTACTGCGTAATGGAAGACTATATTTATAAAACCTATATGAAAAAGGACGCACAGCTTACCTATATAAGGTCGCTCGATTATTGGCGTTTTAAAGAACCTTGGACAAAAGCTTTAAAGGGCAAAAAGGTTGTTGTTGTTTCTCCTTTTGCCGATACTATTAAAAAACAGTACGAAATTAGAGAAAAACTTTACGAAGATACCGAAATTCTTCCCGAATTTACCCTTTATACCGTAAAGGCGGTTCAAACAGGCGGTAACGAAAAAGATGACCGTTTTGTCGACTGGTTCGAAGCGCTTGAACATATGTATAACGAGATTATGCAATACGATTTCGACATAGCTATTTTAAGCTGTGGCGCATACACTATGCCCCTTGGCGCAAAAATTAAAGCGGCAGGAAAGGGCGCTATTCATATGGGTGGCGTTTGTCAAATGTTGTTTGGCATTAAGGGCAGACGTTGGGAAGACGAACCCGGTGCAGGCGACTTCTTTAACGAATATTGGACATACCCCTCTAAAGAAGAAACCCCGAAAAGTGCAGGTCTTGTAGAAGACAGTGCCTATTGGAACAAAAATGAGAAATAAACTACTCGACCAAATAAGGTTCTTTGCCGCGCTTTCAGTTGTTTTAATTCATACTCCTTTCCCCGGTGTATTAGGTCAAGGATTCGAAGCAGTGGCGCGTATAGCCGTTCCCATATTTTTTATGGTTTCGGGCTTTTACGCCTTCGGAAAATCTAAAGAAAAACTTTTAAAAAGCGCAAAGAAAACGGCTATATTACTGCTTTGGTCAGTAGGGTTGTATTTTGTTTGGGGAGTTCTGTGGTCGTTTTATAAGGGTAATACTGCAGACTATCTTAAAAACTATTTCTCGCTTAACTCTTTGGTAGAAACCGTAGCGCTTAATAACGGAATCATACTAGGCCACTTGTGGTTTTTACTCGCTCTTTTATATTGTTATTTGCTTTATACTTTTTTGCTACGAAAGGCACCTGACTTTATTCAAGTAGGTCTTTCGTCAGTTCTTTTTGTTGGCTTCTTTGTAGCAAGAGAACTACTGAAGTGGGGCGGAGTCGAAGATCCTGTTTATTACCTTAGAAATTACCTTTTTGTGGGAATACCCTACTTCCTTTGTGGGATGCTTATAAACAAGTATCGTGAAAAAATATTGAATGTGCCTATTTCTGCTTTTATGGTAGCTTTTTGTATAGGTTTAGTGCTTTCCATAATCGAAAGATTTACTATTGGTTGCTCCGACCTATATGTAGGTACACCTATTGCGGTTATAGCGCTATTTTCACTTACCTTAAATCCGAATCTTAAAAGCAACGAAAACCTTTCAAAACTAGGAAAACTTTATGCCGGAGATATCTATATTTTCCATATGCTTATAATTACCATAGTAAATGTAGCGGCTTCGGTTGTAGGAATTTTAAATTTAACCCTGTTCCCTTGGGTAAGGCCGTTTATTGTCATAGCAATAAGTTTAAGCGTTGCAGTTATCGTGGTTTATATTAGAAATAATATTTTAACAAGGTGTAAGAAACGTAAATTTTAGGTGATTTAATGAAGTATGTATATATTTGTAATGCTGTTCCGGAACTCGTTAATAATGCGTTGAATCAGTCTGTTGCAGGGAATAAGTTTTCGCTTAATATGGGTAAAGCAATTGATAAAATCCTAAATGGCGAATTGATTTATTTAACCACCGGAAGGATGGATGAGGAAAAATT
>JAXJWR010000357.1:0-2140 GCA_036307905.1 Acutalibacteraceae bacterium | reverse complement strand
GATAACGAGGTTCAGAGGGGTAAGGCAGCCGAAGCCGAACAAAAGGCCTTAGAAGCCAATTCTGAGGCTTACATGGTAAAAGAAGAACTGCAGGCGGAGAAAACCCGAAAACTGACCTGGAAAGAACGGCTGCTCGGAAGAAAAATAGGGGAGTAAGGTATGGCTGAGTTTTGTTTGACCTGTTTTAACGAACAGATCTTGCCGGCAGGGGAGCCGAAGCGCAAAGAGAAGGACGTCACCCTCTCAGATGGGCTCGAGCTCTGTGAAGGCTGCGGTGAACTTCACCCGGTTGTTGTCCTGGACCGGCAGAAACCATTGTGGCCGAAGCTCTTCAGAAGAAGGTAGGAAAAGATGGATATAGTAAAAATGACGTTTGTGTTCAGCGACGAGAAGGCACGTGCACGTGGAACGTCGGCGCAGGCGTGTTACGACGTCGTGGATGAGCTCTTTGCCCGGTACGGCATCGAACCTGCAGCACAGGGCGTATATGAGGCGCCCGACGATCAGAATACCTTCACGGCCTTTGCGGTGGCCCACAAGCTGCCGTACACGGATTGGTTCTTGCCGGTGATTGAAACGTGGCGCGCGTATGAGGACGAAGCGCATCCAGACGAGTTTGAGGATTGTCTGGCTCTTTACTATGCCTACGCCGAGCGTAACGCTTGACAATTATATACCGTGTGCGGTATAATTAAGAGGCGCCTTCCTCCTGGCAATTGGAGCCTCCGAGATTGGCCGCATAAAGAAAAGCCTTGGCTGACGCCAGGGCTTCTTTTTTTGTCTTACACCTGTCTTACACCGTAGTGTCTTGCAAGACACGGTTAATGTTTTATGCTATACAGGCTGCCATTAAACCGCCTAATGCTTGAAGGACTACAGGGCGGTAGGGACCTCTGCTCGAGGTTTGGTGATAGTAATCTGATTTAAATTCGCTTTGGAATACTCGGCGATGGGCGAAGACATAACCGGAAGGGAATTTTTCGAGGGCGGAGTTTATGTAATCCAGAATCTCTTTTTGTTCGTGTGTTTTTAACCGTTTAAAACCTTTGCGAAAAACGAGGGTGTCAATCTCAACAGGTGTAGATAGTATCAACCTCATAGCATTGTTAAACGCTTGTTTCAATTCTTCTGTTCGCATAAGGGTACCTCTCTTTTATATGCTGTTTTTTTCTTTTGTTTCGGCTATAACGGACTTCATGTATGAGATGAGATCTTGAGTCACGTTTCTACGGGGATACCGGCGGAGCAGAGCTATTTTGTACTCGACATATAGCTCTGTAGGCACCTTAAGATTAACGCTCGAAATGCTTTTAGATGTTTCTGACATAGATAGTCACTCCTTTTTAACATTATGTAGCATTTCTTTATATGCTACATTTTATATTATAGCCGGAATTTTCTAAAAAACAAAGTATAATTTGTAATTTCCAATAAAATAATTTATACACAGTAGGTTTGTTTCTTTTTAATAACGCTGGAGGTATAATATAAACAAAGGCCTCGCCGTATGAGAGCACAATAGGTTGTTTGTACAAAAACTGCGTTTTTATACAAGCAACATTGTGCCGGCTGCGGCCGGAAGGAAAGGAGGGCGCGGTTATGGCAAAGAATGTTTTTGTAAGAGGCACGGCACTGCATGACGTCAGAGGCCGACTTCGTTATGCAACCTCGCCCGACAAACAGGAACACCTCGAGGCTTACGTTGATAATATGCCGAAAGGCGGATGGCTCGAGCTTTCCAAATACTCGCGCCATCAGGCAGCTCTTTACCATCCCGGCGAAAAGGTGTGCGAAGCTCGAGAGCTGATCATTCAGTTGCCGAACGACCTTTCTCGTTTCAATGCTGAGAAGCTCGCCATTGTTCTTCGTGATTCTTTTTCTCAAAAGTACAGAGTTCCTTGCGCCGTGGCCATTCATTGGAACAAGGCTGAAAATAAGTATCACGCGCACCTTATTTTTTCAGAACGTTCGATTTACCGAGAAAAACAAGGTGAGAGCATCGCCACCAGAAATACCTACTTCGATGCTGCAGGTAAGCGCAGCACAAAAAAGGAGTGTCTGGATGAGCTCGGCAATCTCAAGGAAGGGTGCCGTCTTGTTAAAAAGGGCGAGGCGCTTTCTGAAGGCAGTCGATTTGGAG
>JAXJWR010000356.1:0-8491 GCA_036307905.1 Acutalibacteraceae bacterium | reverse complement strand
TCTCACCTTTGCCGCCTGTTCGGATAAAACTACAAACAGCACCGACTCAGGCTCGAAGGATAACTCTTCGGGAGACGATGCGAACACCGCCAATGTTGACGTGTGGGACGGAAGCATTGCTTCCGGAGTGTCGGAAGGCAGCGGCACGCAGGAAGACCCATACGTTATTTATATCGGCTCCGAGCTGGCCTATGCCGTTAACGGCGGTGCCGAAGGCGGAATTTATTACCGCCTTGCAAATGATATATATTTAAACGATGTTAGCGACCCCTACTGGATGCTTGTTACTACAAACAATCATTGGAACACCGCCGCCACCTTTGATGGAATTATCGACGGAAACGGCCACTGCATTTACGGATTGTGGATTGATAATGCGGGCCGTCCCGATGATGGGGGACTGGTAAGCAACCTGAAAAAAGGCGGCTTCAAAAATCTTGGAATACGTTATTCCTATGTCTCCGCAAAAAACTATGCAGGTGCCTTTGCGGGTCGAGTTTCGGGCGGAATGAGCTTCTTTAAAAACTGCTTTGTCGACGAAACCGTATACGTCCAGTACACAGATATGGGTCGTAACGGCGTGGGCGGTATAACAGGATATGCCTGTTCGGGCGGATCTTTAGAACCTACTCTCGAGTTCGAAAACTGTTATTCTAAGGCAAATATACTTGGCCTCGGTATGGTAGAACGCGCAAACGGCATTATCGGTACAACCTGGAACAGTGCCTATACTATGAAAAATTGTTACAGCGTAGGCTATGCCCCCTATTTCGCAAAGAATTTGAATACAGCCTCTGCTCTTCTTTCGGGTGGCTGGAAAGCTAAGGACGTGTACGTCAACAACTACACCGACAAACGCGAAAAGGCAAAAATGGAGGAGTGGACCCTGCTTGCCTCCGATAAAATGGCCACCGATATGAAGCTCGATTTCGAAAATACCTTCGAACAGGTTAAGGGAGCAACCCCCAAGCTTAAGGTCTTTACCGACCTCGATGGAAAAGCTATTACCAATACGGTAGAAGTGCCTTACTACCGCTATATGGTTATGGAGTTCGGTGGCGGCCTAGGTACGGCCGAAGACCCCTATATAATCTCTAATGCCGACCAGCTTCGTTACGTCGTTACGGGATATTGGGCAGATACCTATTTTAAAATGAGTAACGATATTCATATAAACGAAACAGGCAACCCCAACTGGACAGCTAATGCTGTTACTTGGGAACAATCCTCCAGCAACTGCTTCGGCGGCAACTTCGACGGAGGCGGATTTGCTGTTTACGGTCTTTACTATAACGATAATCCCGGAACCGAACAAAGCGATTACGGTGTGGGCCTTTTCCCGAAGATCAGCACCTCGGCAGTTATAAAGAACGTAAAAATTAAAAATGCCAACCTTAAAGGCTACGGAAGTGCAGGCTGCATTGCAGGAACTATGGTCGATTTAGGCAAGGGAACCTCTGCCGTAATCAGCGATTGTTCTGCAGAAAACGTTGTTCTTAAAGCGCAAACAACAGGCGATATGGTAGGCCTTAAGGTGGGCGCTGTTGAAATAACAAACTGTACCTTTAATTAAAAAGAAATGCACGCTACTTAAAATTGTAGCGTGCATTGTTTATTTTTGTAAGAATGAATATAGTTTTTTGGCATCACCATCGAAAAGGTATCCCTTAATGCCAACCTTTTCTGCGCCCAGAATATTTTTTTGAGAGTCATCAATAAAAATACAGTCGTTTCGGTCCACCTCAAACTTAGCCAGAAGATGCTCGAAAATATCCTTTCCGGGTTTAGTTATTCCGAGAGGTCCCGAAAAAACCAGTCCGTCAAACCGTGATAAAACCTCGCTTAGACAGGGGATGTTCTTATATCCCTCGGAAAAGCCTTTACTTATGTTGGAAAGCAGGTATAGTTTTCTGCCTTCCTTTTTAAGGGCGAAAACAAGCTCCTTCATTCCGTCAATAAAAGGTATATTTTGCATCCAGTTTTCATAAACTAACCTTGCGGCTTGGTGGAGCCTTTCGGGAAGGCGAGAGTAAATTCCTATTAAAACCTCTTGGTCGGTAATACTTCCGTCATCCAATCTGTCCCAGTAAAGACGGTCAAAAACCACTTTAGCCACCATATCACGGTCGGAGCTGTCGTCCACGTATACCGAAGTCATATACTCGGGGTCAAATTGGACAAGTACCCTGCCAAAATCAAAAATAATATTACCAAAAATAACAATCACCTCGTATATGTAGTATTATAGCGATTAAATGTTTTTTGTCAACAAACCCAACTTACCTATTGACAAATTATAAATTCAATATTATAATTAAAACAGTAACAATTACTGTTTTAACAAAGGAGATATAAATATGAACTTAAAAGGCTCAAAAACCGAACAGAATCTTATGACCGCTTTTGCCGGCGAATCGCAGGCAAGAAATAAGTACACTTATTTTGCGTCTGTCGCTAAAAAGGAAGGCTACGAGCAGATTGCCGCCATCTTCCAGAAGACTGCCGACAACGAAAAAGAACACGCTAAAATGTGGTTCAAGGCATTGGGTGAGCTTGGCAACACCGCGCAAAACCTTGCCGCCGCTGCCGAGGGCGAAAATTATGAATGGACCGATATGTACAGCACCTTCGCAAAGGAGGCCGACGAGGAAGGCTTTCACGAGCTGGCCGAAAAATTCCGCGGAGTTGCCCTTATCGAAAAATCTCACGAGGAAAGATATCGTGCTCTGCTGAGTAACGTAGAAATGCAGAAGGTATTCGAGAAGAGTGAAGAGATTATGTGGGAATGCCGCAACTGCGGACACCTTGTAATCGGCAAAAAGGCTCCCGAAATCTGTCCCGTATGCGCTCATCCCAAGGCATATTTCGAGCTTCGCGCAGAAAACTATTAAAACAAAAAACCTTATGTCCCGCGGGACATAAGGTTTTTCTTTTACCAGGTTACAACGTTTGCAGAAACAGATTTACCCCAGGAGTTAAAATTATAATGCTTGTCACTTAAGGAGAGCTGTTTTTCTTCTAATTCGGGAATGGTGTCCGGCTTGCCTGCAACCAACTCTTCCAGACGCTCTTTGCATGATTTGACTCGCATAATAAGTCCTCCCAGACGTATATCCTGAATGTCAAATCCGTGGGGCTTGTTTTCGTTAAACCATTGGGTTTTATAAGCAGCGTAAAAGCTTTCCAGGCGCTTAATAAGCTTTTTGTAGTCGGCAATAACCGATTTAAGAGCTTGAGTATCTCTGTCGGCATAAGCCTTGTGGGTTCTCACTCCAAGGTCAGCCTTAATGCTAAGGGCCGAGCAGAGCTTAGCTGCAGCTTCAAATAGATATGCATATTCGCCTGCGCGTTTAGCCGCGTTTTTAAGTCTCCTTGCGTAGGAGGCATATTTTTTGCCGTCCTCGGGGCCTACTATATTGTCGAAAAGACCCATAAAGCAATCGTTATAAAGCAAATATTTTGAAGGATTGGTAAGAAGCTGTTTGTCCAGTTTGTCGGGAAGGTCAAGCAGCATAAAATCGTCGTAGCTTACACCTACGTAGTCAAAAAACTTTGCCTTAATATCGGCAAGCGTGGTAATTCCCTGGGCAATGCAGGCGGCATAACAAAGGGTGGGTAGAACAGACAGAGGAGAAGCCTCTGCTCCGTCGTCACCCCAGGCAGTTATAAATACGTCTTTTATGCCGTGTTCGGTACAGGAGGCAATAGCGGCTTTGGTGCATTTTATAGAGAAAGCGTTATGGGGAGTAAAGCCCGACCATTTCCAAGCGCCACCCGCAAAGGCAACCCTGTTGCAAAGGGCCTTGTGTCCCTTAAACATAGCATCATAATGATTTTTATGAACAGAGTAGTAATCCCAATAAACCAGGGTAAGGTTATCGGGTATCATAGCCTTTATCTTGTCACCAAAAGAGGTGTTTTTGGCGTAATATTCGCCGCCGTTTGCAAGGCGGTAGAACATATCGCTCCACATCATAGGCTTAAATCCGTACTTGTCACAAAGCTCGCATACGCGGTTTAAGTGTTCAAGCAAAATTTCGCTTCTGTCCTTCGGGCCGTTAATATCAAAATACTTGCCCTTGCCAAGCATATGTGCCTCGTCCATACCGATATGTATTTTATCGGAAGAAAAGACCTTGCGCAGGGATTTCAGCATATTTTCAACCAGCTCATAGGTGCGCGGTTCTCCCGCAAGAAGAATATCGTTGCAGTCGACAATATTCTGATAGTCTCCCCAGCGAACAATAGCGTTCAGATGGGCAAGTGTCTGAATATTCGGAACCAGTTCAACCCCGATTCCGCGGCAAAACTCGTCCAGGTCACTAAGCTCCTCTGCCGAGTAGCGACCCCTCATATATCCGAAGAAGGGCTCACCCTCTACCTCGTAGGTGTCCTCGGTATAAAGCTGGAACTGGTTGTAGCCCATTTTGTTTAGGGTAGTGATATATTTCTTTAATGCCTCCACCGACATTACTGCGTTTCTGGAACAGTCAAGCATTACGCCTAAACTTTGTAGTTTCATAATTGTTCTCCTTATAACAAGATTTTATGTGTTCCGTCTTTAGTAATCAGGTGTTTTTTAACCCTCAGCAGTTCCATCCTTTTGCGGGTCACCGCGGTGCCAAACATACGGTGTCTGCGCATTTTAAATAACCTTTCTCGGTCGGCAAGATAGGTGGGATAATCTCCCTCGGCATAAAGCCAGTCGGGGGCGCACCAAAGACAAACCTCCGGCATAATTTCTGCATATACGTCCATACCGCAGTCCATATGACCGTGGTGTGCCATCTGTACAATGTCCGACTTTAAAAGCCCTTTGCTTTCGTTCAGCAGAACGTCACCGCCTTCGGGGCCCAAATCGCCTAAAAACAGAACCGATTTATTGGGTGTTGTTACCTTAAAAACAAGGGAGGCGTCATTCATTGGGTTAGAGCAAAGCTCTCTGTGCCAGGTAAAAATAAAATCAATTTTAATTTCATCAACGGTTAAGCTGTCGCCCTGCTTCGGAACAACCGCAAGGTGTGCAAACTCAGGCTCTATATCCAGAAATTCAGGCAAGGTTTCGTCAAAATCCTTTAAAAAATACTCATTGTCGGGAACGTTTTCGGTTTCCCGCCAAGCTTTGTCGGGGAAGTGATAAACCAGCCTTTCAATATCAAAATCGGAGCAACGATTTTTCTTCCATTCCGATATAAAACCGCTTATGTGGTCAACGTGAGGATGGGTGAATATCCAGGCAGAAATATGCCGCCCATCCACGTATTTTTTAAGTAGCGGCATATCCTCCGCCCGTCCGCCGTCGACTATAACTGCGTTGCCGTTTTTAGTGATTATCACAAACGACATCATAAAAGGGGAGGTTTCCGTCAGCATATAAAGAGCAGTATCTTTATTCATACTATTTTACCGAGGCTTTGTAAACCGTTTTAGAGTAGAATTCCTCGTCGGCTTTAAGAACGGCAGAGGGGAAATAACGGTATTTGGGTGCGTTGGGGAAGCCCTGAGTCTCAAGGCAAACGGCGGCAAACTGTTTGTGGGGAGCTCCCTGCTTGCCTGTGGTATCAAGGAAGGTGCCGGTGTATATCTGAATGCCGGGCAGATCGGTCAGACATTCGATTTCAATGCCGTTATCGGGATTATAAAGGGTAGCCGCGTGGGAAAGCTCGCGCTGGGTGTTCCAAAGAATAAGATTATTGTCAATGCCGCCTGCAGTAGGAGCAAGCAGGGGATTATCAGAGCCCAATACGTCTTTCAGCAACACAGGCTTTCTGAAATCGAAGGGAGTGCCGTCAACGGGACGAACAAAGCCTGTGGGCAGAGCATCGCTGTCAACCTCGCAGTATCCGTCAGCATCAATCTGCAGGGTGTGGTTGAGCATAGTAGTGCCCGAAGCACCGCCGTTAAGATTAAAGTAGGAATGATTGGTGAATCCGCATACCGTATCCTTGTCGGAACGGGCGAAATATTCAATAATTACCGAGGTATCCTTAAGGGTGTATTTTACGGTGAATTCCATATTTCCGGGGAAGCCTTCTTCACCATCAGGTGAAAGAATAGAAGCAGATATGCTGTCGTCCTCGGTTTTAATGTTATACATTTTAAAGGAGAAACCGTTAAATCCGCCGTGTAAGCAGTGCTTGCCGTTATTGTTGATGGGGAGCTTATATTCCTTGCCGTTCAGCGTGAATACACCACCTTCAATACGGTTGGCAAAACGGCCTACTGTAGCACCGAAATATGTGCCTCTGTCGTTGTCGTAGCCGCTGGCATCGTCATAGCCGAGTACGATGTCGACGAACTCACCATCACGGTTTAAAACCTCAAATTTCACTAAATTCGCACCAAAATCCATAACCGAAATTCTGGCCTTGGTGTTGTCGATAGTGTAAAGGGTGACCTGGTCACCGTTATTTGTTTTTCCGAAAGGTCTTGAAGTAATCATAATATATCCTCCTTAAATTGTTGCAGTTTTAATACCAAGTTTATCGGCGATATTTGCAATACCGCCGTGGCAGGTGAACATAATAAGCTGTCTGTCTGCCGAATATCGTTTTAAAAACTCCATTGCGGCCTGCGCACGTCGGTCGTCGTACTGACAGAGCGGGTCGTCCATAAATATGGGAAGTTCCTCGGTTTCGGCGGTTATAAGCTCGGTAATGGCTAGTCTCAAGGCCAGATAAAGCTGGTCCTCGGTTCCGCTGCTAAGGTATGCCGATTCCTTAAGGCCAAAGGCCTCGTCGGTTGTAAAGTTGAGTTCAAAATTTTTCGAAACGTTTACGTTTTTGTATTTATTTCCCGTCAGCTCCGCAAAAATTTCGGCGGTTCTGGTGTCCAGCGCGCCCGAATAATTCATACGAAGCTCCCTGAAGGCCTCCTCCAAAACTTCAGCGGCCATATCGGCGGCCCCGCAGTATTTTTTATAATCTTCGATTTTCGCCGTTAGCTCATCACGTTTTCTCTGAAGCACCGCAACAGATGGGTTGGCTTCGGTTAAAGACTTTATTTGCGCATTCAGCGAGGCCAGTTCCGACCTGAGCTTGCCCGATATATCCGAGGAAGCTTTGAATTTTTCCTTAATGCCTTCTACCTCGGCCTCAGTAATATCTGTATCGTCACCGAAGGAGAGAAGCTTTTGCTGTGCCTCCTCAAGGCAGCTGCAGTTGGCGTGGTCAGCCAAAACACCAAGTCTTTGGATAAGACCGTCATATTCACGAATAACATCCTCAAGCTGAGTAAGACAAGAGGTAATATCCGTAGTATCAAAGGTGTCGCCTAAAAGGGATAAATGCTCTTTTAGTGCCTTTTCGGCCAATGTACGGCTGTTTTCCAGTTCTGCAGCTTCAGCCTTCTCAGCCTTTAGCAAATCGCGCTTGTTTTCGAGCAGAGCGGTATCTGCGGCAAGTTTAACGCTTTTGTTGCGAGCAGCCTCCTCGCTGAGGGCTATTTTTTCCAGCAACAACTGTTTTTGGTCCAAAAGTGCCGTAAGTCTTGCCGAGTTCTGGGCAAGGGTGTTTCTAAGGCCGCTGTCGTCGGGGGCAATGCTCTTTTTCAGAACAAATCCTAAAGCAAAAAGTATAACGCCAATTACCAGAATACCAATACCAATCAGGGGTGTGAATATAGAATAAAGTATTCCTGCAGATGCGAAAACAGCGCCAAGCGCCAGAAACAGGGGATTGACCTTTTTTATAGGCTTTAGCTCCTCAAGCTCTCTGGTCAGTCTTTGAGCATCGTCTTTGGCTGCGGCTATTTCGTTATCAAGCTGTTCACACTTGACCTTGTATTCGTCTGCCGAGGATTTGTCATCCGCAGATATTTGATTTATCGTTTCGTTTAGGTCCTTTATCTCGGCTTCGGTCTGCAGAATTTCTTTATCGGTATCTGCCTTGCGTTTTTCCGCATCCGAAAGAGCAGATTTAAGTTCTTTGGCTGTATTTACATATTTTAAATCTGCAATATTTCCGTCTTTTAGTCGCAAAATGCTTTCAAACTTTTGTTTTTGTGTTTCTGCATCAATGTAACGCTTAATAAAAATACGCTTTTTAATTTTGTCTGCATTTTTAAGAAGGCCAAAAAGTCTTGCGCTCTCGGCTGATGCCGTTTTAAGTTCTTCTTCCTTTTTTTGAGCCGAATTTCTGAGGGCATCGATTTCAGCTTCTTTTTCCTCGGCCGCTTTTATTTGCTCGTCCAGGGCAGAAAGCTCGGCCAAAGCCTTGTCCAGTTTTCCAACCTTGCGGCTCTTTGAAATAAGGGCCTCTTTCGCTTTTAAAAGGCGTACACCTACCTTTTCAAAGGAAACGTCCTCATCTCCGGTGGAAACTATGTTAGAAAGTCTGGCGTTTATTTCACCCTCGGCCGATTCGTTCTTTGCAGGTACACCTGTGTCGGAAAGAAAAACGCTGCGGTCAAATGCGCCGTCGGTAAGTCCGAAGAACCGTGCACCGATATCCTCCGAGCCGGAGAGAGTCTTGCGCTCGTTTGTAGCTAGGTC
>JAXJWR010000355.1:0-3834 GCA_036307905.1 Acutalibacteraceae bacterium | reverse complement strand
GCTTTATAAGCAGTTCTCTCATAAGGCACCTCCCGCAAGAATATAAGCCTCTAAAATATCGCAAACCGCATCAAGGTCGGCGGTGTCGATGACCTCGGCAGGGGTGTGCATATTGCGTAGAGGAATGGAAAGAAGCCCACAGGGAATACCGCTTTTCGAAACTGAAATAACGTCGGCATCGGTGCCTGTTGTAGAGCCCATCACCTCAAACTGGTAGGCAACATTCAGCGCCTTTGCCGATTCGGTGAGTTTGTTTGTTATTTTGCGGTTTAAAATGGGAGAAATGCCAATCATGGCACCATCGCCCAGCCTTCCGCATTTTGTAGCCTCCACATCAGGTGCGTTTCCAAAGCTTACGTCCACAGCTACAGCCTCGTCGGGAGAAAGGGTAAATGCCGCAGTTTTAGCACCGCGGGTTCCCAACTCCTCCTGTTCGGAAAGGCATAAAATAACGTTTACGGGCAGTTCTTTTTGGCTTAGTCGGGCGGCTACCTCAATAAGGCAGGCCACAGCGGCTCTGTCGTCTAAGGATTTTCCCGAAACGCGGCTACCGCAAAGGGGAGTAAAGGCCCTGTCGTAGGTTACGTAATCCCCGGGCGACAAAAGTTCTTTGGCCCTTTCGCCCAGTCCTGTATCTAAAAGTATTTCATCGGCGGTCTTTGCCTGACCTTCCCCCTTTAAGTGGGGAGGGGTCGAAACGAAAACGGCAGGAATTTTCTGCTTGCCGTGAACAATAACAGATGTGGCAGGAAGAATACGACCATCGTTACCGCCTACGTTTGCCACCTTTAAAAAGCCACTTTCAAAAACGTGGGTCACTATAAAGCCCACCTCATCAATGTGGGCCTCCAGCATAATGGTTTTTTGCTTTTTGCGGTCGATTTTTCCTATGATGCCGATGGTTCCGAATCGCTCGACCTCGGCATATTTCTCAAGCAGGCCTTCGGCCAGTAAGGAGGCATCGGTCAGATGACCGATGCCAACAGCTTCGCTTAATGCTTTTAAGTTTTCTGTATTCATTAAAGCTCCATAACCTTTTCTTTAAAGAATTTACCGCGGGCGGCAAAGTTGGGGAAGGCATCGAAGGAGGCGCAGGCAGGGGAGAGGGTTACAATATCTCCCGATACAGCCTTTTCGTGGGCAATCTTAATAGATTCTGCCAAATCCTTGGTGCGGATGATTTCGGGGTTGCCTTCTGAATAATCGGTGTCGGCCTTAACAGCCGCCTCAATAGCATCTGCGGTAGGGCCGCAGAGCAAAAGAGTTTTAACCTTAGAGGTAACGTAGGGAGCCATAGGCTCGAAGGGAATGTGCTTATCATATCCACCGGCCAGCAGAATAACCTTTCGGTCGAAGGCCTTAAGGCCTGCAATGGTGCGGGTAGGACTGGAGGCGATGGAATCGTTATAATACTTAACGCCGTCAACCTCGCGTACAAATTCAATTCTGTGTTCAACCCCTGCAAACTCCTTGGCAACCTTGCGGATGTTTTCGGCACTTACATAGCCCCAAACGGCGGCAATGGCAGTAAGGTAATTTTCTACGTTATGGTCGCCCAGAATGGTGATGTCCTTCTTGCTCATAATGGGGGCATCAATTCCTCTGTAGGACATATGAAGGGTTCCCTTGCTATCCAGCCAGGCACCGTTTTTAACCCTGCGCTCCATAGAAAAGCCAAGGGACTGACCGCGGACGAAATCCTTAAAGCCTGCGGTAATCTCGTTATCCAGGTTAAGAACCGTGCGAGAGAATGCGTTTTGGTGGAGAATAATGTTCTTCTTGGCCTCCACGTATTCGTCCATATCCTTGTGAACGTCCAGATGGTTGGGGGTAACGTTGGTAACAACGGCAACGTCGGGGCTTTTTCTCATAGAAATAAGCTGGAAGGAGGAAAGCTCCACCACAACAAAGTCGTCGGGACTGATGTTGTCAATTTCGGGGAGAAGGGGATTTCCAATGTTTCCGCCCACGTGCACCTTCTTGCCCTGAGCTTTAAGCATTTCGGCAATAAGGGTGGTGGTAGTGGTCTTTCCGTCAGAACCGGTAACGGCAAATATGGTAGCAGGGCAAAGGTCGAAGAAAACCTCCATCTCGCTGGTTACGGCAATACCCTTTTTACGGGCGGCGGTAAGCTCGGGAAGGTAGAAGCTCATACCGGGGGTGCGGAAGATAATATCAACCTCAAGGTTTTCAAGATAATCTTCTCCAAGCTTAAGCTCGGCACCGGCAGCTTCCAGCTTGTCGGCAAGCTCGCCAATTTGCTGGCGGCTTCTGCGGTCGCAGGCATAAACCCTTGCGCCCTTGTCAAGAAAGTTCATAATAAGGGGGGTGTTGCTGACACCAATTCCCAGCATTGCAATTTTTTTAGAAGAAATATTTTCCCAAAAACGTCTTGTATCCAATTTTCTTCCTCCCTAAAAAGTATATATTTATTTTATTATACTTAAATTTGGTAAAAATATCAATAAAGGTTTGCAAAAAAACATTAGAAATAAAAAATTTTTTCTGTTAAAATATGATATAAATATATAAATACTTGCAGGAGGACAAAATGAAGGTAGGAGACAGGGTAATTTACGGATTTCAGGTATGTGAAATAGTGGACATTAAGCCGCAAACCATCGGCAAAATAAAAAGGGATTATTACGTCTTGTCCCCGATTTTTGATGCAAAAAACACTCTTTACCTTCCCACGGATAATGAAAAGCTGGTGGCAAAAATGCGAAAGGTCTTAAGTGAAGAGGAAATACTGGGTCTGATTAAGTCCATTCCCAAAAGTGAAGGCCTCTGGATTGAGGATGACCGCGACCGCGCCGAAAGATATAAAGCAATTATCGAAAAAGGGGAGCGGGAGGAACTGGTTAAGGTGATTAAAACCTTGTTCCAGCGGAGAGAAACCCTTAAAACGCAGGGCAGAAAGCTTCACACCGTCGACGAAAATCTGCTTACCCGCGCCGAAAAAATGCTTCACGAGGAATTTGCCCTGGTGCTGGGCATCGGTAAGGATGAGGTTGCTCCATTTATCGCAGGCCAAATCTCTGCGTTAGAATAAAACGAAACCCGAAAAAGAGTTTTGCTCTTTTTCGGGTTTCGTTCATATAGCCTTATTAACTTCCTGTCCTTCTTCGCATCACAGATGCTTGGAATGACGGCGGTGATATGGTTTTTCGCCCTGCTTTATTTAATTTTCTCAAAGGTTTCCAGCCAGAGACGTTTTATAAGCTCGTGACCCATTGGTGTGGGATGAACACCGTCGGCGGTCCAATAATCGTCGGGAGCCTTCTTGCAGGCCTCGTCGAAGGCAGGCTGAAGCTCGATAACCGGAAGTCCAAACTTTTCGCCCACACGCTTTACAGCCTCAATCTTGCTTTGCACGTCCAGCATGAATGCCTCATAGTAGGAGGTATCCTCTGCATTGTAGGTGCCGTGACCTTTAATTACAAAGGGTGCAATGAGGAAAATTTTTGTGTTGGGGCAGGCCTCCAATATTTCCTCCAGCATCATAGAATAAATTTTTTCAAACTTGGGTGTTGCAACTCCGTTCTTGCTTCCAAGCTCGTGCCATACGTCGTTTACACCCATATATATGCTTAAATAATCGGGCTTTAGGTTGATAATATCAGCCTTAATTCGGGCATAAACGTCCACACTTCGGTTTCCGCTTATACCGCGGTTAATAAAATCATATTCACCGGGATTTTCGTATCCCAGGCTTGCCTTTACAAGCAGAGGATAACCGCAACCTAAATAACTGTCGTTGTCGCGACTTCTGCCGCAATCGGTAATAGAATCACCTTGAAACAAAATAAGCTTTGACATATAAAAACCTCCTTT
>JAXJWR010000354.1:0-1228 GCA_036307905.1 Acutalibacteraceae bacterium | reverse complement strand
CTTCCGTCCCTTAGAAAAAACGGTTGCAATGGTATTTGCATCAGATAAAAGTGCTGCGGCCTGCAACGAAATATCGGAAGATTGCAATTTTATATGCGTAGAAAATAACGAGCAGGCTCTGAACGTGCTGAGAAATAACGAGGTTAAACTGGTTCTGGTGGATATGTTCCACGGCAGCGTATGCGGAGATAAAAAGTATCTCAATATTGAGGATATAGATTCCGCATCCCGTGATTTCTTCAAGTTTATAAGAGAATACCACAGCGAACTGCCGGTATACCTTCTCGAGTGCGACGATAAATGCTATTCGCAGGAAGAAAAGGTTTCCTTTATGCGTCACGGCGTTCGCGGAACTCTTTGCGTATCAAAAACTGAGGAGTTTAAAAACAGTATCGTCGATATTTGTGAGAGCATCCATAGTCAGAACAGTATGCGAAATCTTGCAAAGTCCAATAAGCTTATCAGCTATGAAACAGCTCAGATTTTAAACAGTGCCGATAAAACTGCCGAGATTAAGCTGTTCGACTTCAAGCTTTCTGTTGCCGTAGATTCCGAAGATTCGGGAAATATTCTCAGCAATCTTTCCAAGCCCGACGTTACCTTTGATAAGGTTATCGGTGCAGAAGATGCCAAGAAAGAACTTAAGTATTTTGTAGAATATCTTAAAAATCCGAAAAAGTATCTGGGTACAGGGGTTCACGCCCCCAAGGGTGTATTGCTTTACGGACCTCCCGGTACAGGTAAAACCTTGCTTGCCAAGGCTATGGCAGGCGAGTCGGATGTTACCTTTATAACCGCAGAAGGTAACCAGTTCTTAAAGAAATATGTGGGCGAAGGCTCCGAAAAGGTACACGAACTGTTTAAGATTGCAAGAAAATATGCTCCCTCCATACTGTTTGTTGACGAGATTGATGCAATAGGAAAAGAACGTCGCGGCGGAGAACAGTCGGGTTCAGAGGCAACCCTTACTGCATTTCTCACCGAGATGGATGGTTTTAAATCCGACCCGACAAAGCCCGTATTCGTTTTAGCGGCCACCAATTTTGATGTTGAACCCGGTGGCAACAAGAGTCTGGACCCCGCTTTGATGCGCCGTTTTGACCGCAGGGTATTTATCGACCTTCCCAAGAGAGAAGACCGCGTTAAATATCTTAATATGAAGATTTCAAAGAATAAGAGCTTTGAAATAAGCACAGCAAAATTTGAGAATATTGCGGTTAGGTCAACG
>JAXJWR010000353.1:0-3671 GCA_036307905.1 Acutalibacteraceae bacterium | reverse complement strand
GGTGTGGGAATTGCCGCGCAGGACCTTGACAGGGTCAAGGAAAAATTCTATAAAGCAAACAAACAGGTCAGAGGCTCGGGCATCGGTCTTGCCGTGGCCGACGAAATTATAAAACAGCATAACGGCCTCATTCTTGTAGACAGTACCGAGGGTGTTGGAACCACCGTTACCATAGTGCTCCCGATTATTAAAAAAACCGAAGGAGAAACAGATGAGTTGTAAAAAAACCAGTATAGGCGGACAGGCCCTTATCGAAGGCATAATGATGCGCGGCCCCAAGCGCACCGTTATGGCGGTCCGTAAAAAGGACGGCAGTATTGACGTCAGTGAACGCGAGGCCAAAAGCCTTAAAGATAAATGCTTTCTTTTTAAATGGCCCATTTTTCGCGGAGTCGTAGGATTTATAGAATCCCTCACCGTCGGCTATAAGGCTATGATGGATTCTGCCGAAATATCAGGCTACCTCGACGAGATTGAGGAGGAAGAAAAGAAGGAAACCACTCCACAGCAAGACGAGAAAAAAAGCCCTCTTATGACGGTGATAATGATTATCGCCACCGTACTGGGAGTTCTTCTTTCGGTAGCCCTCTTTATATACCTGCCCTCCCTCGTGTTCAAGGGAGTAAACTTCCTGGCAGGCGGAATATTGGCTTCCTGGCAGGCCCTTTTTGAAGGAATACTTAAAATATTGATATTCTTAGGCTATATGATAGCCGTTTCCTATATGAAGGATATAAGACGTGTTTTCGAGTACCACGGGGCAGAGCATAAAACCATCTTCTGCTACGAGGCTCAGTTACCCCTCACGGTAGAAAACGTCAGAAAACAGAGCCGTTTTCATCCCCGTTGCGGAACCTCTTTTATGATACTTATGCTGCTGGTCAGCATTTTCGTTACCTTTATTTTAGATGCCATCCTTCCTTGGCTTAAGGGGATACTTTGGCTACGCACCATTATAAAGCTTCTGCTTATTCCCGTAATCTGCGGAATCGGCTACGAGCTTATCAAGGTTTGCGGAAAACACGATAATGTTATAACCCGTATTATTGCCGCTCCCGGACTTTGGATTCAGCGTATAACCGTTAAGGAGCCCGACGATTCTATGATAGAAATTGCTATTGCTGCAATGAACGAGGTAATCCCCGAAAACGAGGGAGAGGACAAATGGTAATGACCGTGTCTGCCGCCCTTCGCTATGCAAGGGAACAGCTTTCCTCCTTTTCCGACGAGGCGGCAAACGAAGCTCGGCTGATTGTGGCACACCTTACGGGGTGCGAGCTTAACCGTCTGCCCCTTTGCGCCGCAACGTTAGACCATTCTGAAATCGACCAAATAGTAACCCAGCGGCGAAACGGTCGACCCCTTCAGTATATTTTTGGTAAGTGGTGGTTCTACAAAAGCGAGTTTTTGGTAGGGGAGGGCGTGCTGGTCCCCCGACAGGATACCGAAATTCTGCTGGAAACGGGACTTCAGCTTATAAAAAATAAAAAATCTCCCAAGGTAGCCGACCTTTGCGCAGGAAGCGGTTGTATCGGTATCAGCCTTGCGCTGGAGCGACCCGACGCCAAGGTGATTGCCGCGGAAAAATACGACGAAGCGTACGGCTGGCTTAAAAAGAATAAGGAATACTGCAAGGCTTTAAATCTCGAAGCGGTACAGGCTGATGTTCTTGCTCCCTTTGACCAAGGCTTCGACCTTATCCTCTGTAATCCCCCGTATATTCCTTACGGAGATAAAAATGTCCTTTCCAAAGAGGTTTTAAGCGAGCCTCACACCGCCCTTTTCGGCGGAGAGGACGGTCTGTATTTCTACCGCGAAATTTCAAGGCTGTGGAAGAGCAGGCTCACCGTCGGCGGACACCTTGCCTTTGAGGTGGGTATTAACGAGGCCGACGAGGTGGCAAATATAATGAAGACCTGCGGTTTTTCAGAAATCGGCACCGAAAATGATATTTTAGGCATCCCGAGGGTTGTTTTCGGGACAGCGGATGCTGTATAATTAAAACACAATAAAGACAAAAGGTGGTAAACATTATGTCAGAAGATAGAAGCAAAGCATTAGCGACAGCCCTGTCGCAGATCGAAAAACAGTTCGGTCAGGGCGCAGTAATGCGACTTGGCGAAAATATGGGAATGCAGGTAGAGCATATTAAAACAGGCTCTATCGCCCTTGATAATGCCCTGGGAATAGGCGGAATGCCCAAGGGAAGAATCGTAGAAATCTACGGTCCCGAATCCTCGGGTAAAACCACCCTTGCCCTTCATGTCGTTGCCGAAGCACAAAAGGCTGGCGGCACAGCTGCATTTATCGACGTTGAGCATGCGCTGGACCCTGTATATTCCAAAGCCCTTGGTGTAGACATCGACTCGTTACTGGTTTCCCAGCCCGACACAGGCGAGCAGGCTCTCGAAATTACAGAGGCGCTGGTTCGTTCAGGCGCCATCGACGTCGTTGTAATCGACTCGGTAGCAGCCCTTGTGCCCAAGGCCGAGATAGAGGGCGAAATGGGTGACAGCCACGTTGGCCTTCATGCCCGTCTTATGTCCCAGTCTCTCCGTAAACTGGCAGGCGCTATTTCCAAATCAAATTGTATCGCCATCTTTATTAACCAGCTCCGCGATAAAATCGGTGTTATGTACGGCAGCTCTGAGACCACTACAGGCGGACGCGCCCTTAAGTTCTATGCCTCTGTACGAATTGACGTTCGCCGCATAGAAACCATCAAGGTAGGCGGCGAAATGATCGGCTCCCGCACCCGTGCAAAGGTTGTTAAAAATAAGGTTGCTCCCCCCTTCCGCGAGGCCGAGTTCGATATTATGTACGGCAAGGGTATTTCCCACATTGGCGAGATAGTGGACCTTGGCCTTAAGTTCGATATACTCAAGCGTTCGGGCGCCTGGTTCTACTACGGAGAAACCCGTCTTGCCCAGGGCCGCGATAATACCAAAATTCTTTTCGAGGATAATCCCGAACTTGCAAACGAGGTAGAGGCAAAGATAGTTGCCGCAATGAACGCCGATGGCGAGCCTGAGGATACCGCTCCCGAAAAGGCAGCCCCCGTCGAGGCTCCCGCAACCACACCCCGTCGTAAAAAGGTAAATATTGATATTGCCGTTGACGACTAATGAAAATAATCGCACTTCAAAACCGAAGAAAATGTCTTACCGCAGTAAGACTTGAAAATGGGGAGGAACTCCTCCTTGATACCGAAATCGTAATAGCAAAGGACTTAAAACCGGGCGTCTTTATAGACGACCCGGATGCCCTGCTTTACGAGTCGGATTTTAAAAGAACCAAATCCCGCGCCCTTTGGTATCTCTCTCGGGGTGACCATTCTAAAAAGTCCCTGCTCGATAAGCTTACAGCCGCAGGCTTTGGGGAAGAGGCTTCGTCGGCCGCAGTTCAGAGAATGAGTGAACTGGGTCTTATAGACGATGAAAAATTTGCCAAACGTCTTTGCGAGTCGCTCACCCTTGCGGGCGCATCAAAAAAAGAGATATATGCAAAGCTTATAAATAGGGGAATACCCTCTGACATCGCTCGGGAGGTGCTGAGCGAGGAGGAAACAGAGGAAAGCATAAAGATACTTCACCTGCTGAAAACCAAATACAGCAGTAAGCTTTCTACCGACGAGGGAGTGCAAAAGGTTATTGCCTCCCTTGCCCGAAAAG
>JAXJWR010000352.1:0-5278 GCA_036307905.1 Acutalibacteraceae bacterium | reverse complement strand
GGTTTTGAAATCAAAAAGGCTAACGGCATTGTGCTGGGCCAGAAGGTGCTACCCGTAAAACGTGCAGGACTTTACGTTCCCGGCGGCACCGCAGCATACCCCTCCACCGTGCTTATGGATACAATTCCCGCAAAAATCGCAGGAGTTAAGGAGCTTTGTATAACCACACCTCCCGGAAAGAACGGAAAGGTAAATCCCGTAATTCTGGCTGCGGCTAAAATCGCAGGGGTAGACCGTATATTCAAGGTTGGCGGAGCGCAGGCTATCGCCGCCCTGGCATACGGCACCGAAACAATTCCCAAGGTGGATAAAATTGTAGGACCTGGAAACGCCTTTGTTGCCGAAGCAAAGCGTCAGGTATACGGACTTGTTTCCATTGATATGATTGCAGGCCCCAGCGAAATTCTGGTTATTGCCGACGGCACCTGCAACCCCGAATTTGTCGCCGCCGACCTTCTTTCCCAGGCCGAACACGACAAACTCGCATCTGCGGTTTTAGTTACCGACAGCAGGGAGCTGGCCGAAAAGGTAAGCGCCGAGCTGGAGCGTCAGCTTGCCCTCCTCCCCCGCGAGGAAATCGCCCGCACTTCTATCGACAATAACGGAAAAATCATAATCGTAGACTCTATCGAGCAGGCGATAGAAATCAGCAACGAAATCGCTCCCGAGCATTTGGAAATCTGCGTGGATGAGCCATTTAGGTATCTCGATATGATAGAGAATGCAGGCTCTATATTTCTGGGAAAAATGTGTCCCGAGGCTTTGGGTGATTACTTCTCCGGTACCAATCACACCCTTCCCACCAGCGGAACAGCAAAGTTTTCAAGCCCCCTGTCTGTTGACGATTTTATGAAAAAATCCGCATACAGCTACTATACCCCCGAAGCACTCGAGGAGGTTGCCCATAAGGTTGCCTTCTTTGCCGAAAAGGAAGGACTTTCAGCCCACGCAAGAAGCGCAACGGTAAGATTTAAGAAATAAGAGGTCTTTTTTGTGAGCAAATTTTTAAGCAGCAGGTTTTCGTCCCTTACCCCCTATACCCCGGGCGAACAGCCTACCGATATGAAATATGTAAAACTTAATACCAACGAGTCGCCCTTCCCCCCCTCAAACAGGGTAATAGAGGCCGTAAATTCCGACGAGGTCAAAAAACTTAACCTCTATCCCGACCCCACAGGCAAAGCCCTTATAAAAAAGCTTGCCGAAACCTACGGAGTAGGGGAAGAAAACGTTTTTATTTCCAACGGCTCCGACGATATTTTAAACTTCTCCTTTATGGCCTTTTGCGATAAAGAGAAGGGGGCGTATTTTCCTGAAATCAGCTACGGATTTTACGAGGTCTATGCAGAGCTTTACGGAATAAATTATAAAAAGGTCCCCCTGAAAGCAGATTTCTCGGTAGACCCTGCCGATTACTACAGTGTTGGAAATACCGTAGTTATCGCCAACCCCAATGCTCCTACAGGTCTTGCCCTTACCCCTGCTGAGGTTGAGAAAATATTAAAAACCAATCCCGACGACGTGGTTATAATCGACGAGGCCTACGTCGATTTCGGGGCAGAGTCCTGCGTGCCGCTTACCAAGAAATATAATAACCTCATCGTTGTTATGACCTATTCCAAATCCAGAAGTCTCGCAGGCGGACGTCTTGGCTTTGCCATAGCCCATAAGGATCTTATCTTTGACCTTAACACAATAAAATATTCCACCAACCCCTATAATATTAACCGCCTCACCATGGTAGCGGGTGTAGCCTCCCTGGAGGACGACGTATATTATAAAAACTGCAACAAAAACACCGCCGAGGTCAGGGAATACACCAAGGCAGAGCTTAAAACCCGTGGCTTTTCCATGACCGATTCCAAAGCGAATTTCATATTCGCAAAATCGGATAAAATCGGCGGCGAGGAATACTATCTTGCCCTCAAATCGAAGGGTGTGCTGGTTCGTCATTTCAAAAATAATAAGATAAAGGACTACGTGCGTATCACCATCGGAACCAAGGAGCAGATGGATACTTTGCTCAAAAAAACCGATGAAATCTTAAGCGAGGTTTAGTTTATGAGAACTGCCGAAATTAAAAGAAAAACAAACGAAACCGATATTATCCTGACCCTGAATCTCGACGGTACGGGTAAAAGCGAAATAAATTCGGGCAACGGCTTTATGGATCATATGCTCACCCTGTTCGCAAAGCATGGCAGATTTGACCTTGCCGTAAACTGTAACGGCGATACTCAGGTGGATTTTCACCATTCTGCCGAGGATATAGGTATCTGCCTTGGTAAAGCCTTTAAACAGGCCCTTGGCGATATGAAGGGAATCTACCGCTACGGCGACATAATCCTTCCCATGGACGAAACCCTCATCCTTTGCACAGCCGACCTTTTAAACGGCAAAATAGAGGACGAAAACGTAATTCTCTGCGCTACCGATATTTCGGGCAGAAGCTATTTAGGATTAGACCTTCCGCTGCCCTCAAGCAGGGTAGGCGACTTCGATACCGAGCTTGTGGAAGAGTTTTTAATTGCATTTGTTAACAACGCAAACATAACCCTTCATATAAAAGAGCTTGCAGGTAAAAATACCCACCACATAATTGAAGGCACATTCA
The DNA here is from genome assembly GCA_036307905.1 of Acutalibacteraceae bacterium. Lineage (GTDB taxonomy): Bacteria > Bacillota > Clostridia > Oscillospirales > Acutalibacteraceae > SFWF01. The sequence goes on along the minus strand of JAXJWR010000352.1, from coordinate 2,664 downwards.
AGGCTTTAGGCAGAACCCTCTCTAAAGCGGTTAAAATAAATCCCGAAACTTCGGGCGAAAGTCCCTCCACCAAAGGAGTTCTTTAATGATTGCGATAATTGATTACGGAGTAGGTAACCTTTTCAGCCTTACCTCCTCGTTTAAAAGCATAGGGGCAGATACCGTCGTTACGGGAGACCCCGAAATAATAAAAAAAGCCGAAAAGCTTATACTTCCCGGTGTGGGTGCCTTCCGCGATGCCGCAGAAAAGCTTAAAGCATCGGGACTTGATAGGGTAATACTCGAAGAAACTTCAAAGGGAAAGCCTCTGCTTGGCATCTGCCTTGGTATGCAGATGCTTTTTGAAAAAAGCTACGAATACGGCGAGTATGAGGGACTGGGTCTCATTCCGGGAAGTGTCGTCCCCATGAAGCCCGTTATTCCCGAGGACTTAAAGGTTCCCCACATCGGCTGGAACGGACTTATCTTTCCAAAAGAAAAGCAAAAAAGCAAAATTTTTAAGTACTTAAACGAGGGTGACCATATGTATTTTGTTCACTCCTACTTTGCCACCGACTGTGACGATTTTGTTTCCTCTGAAACCGAGTATGGTGCTATGCTTACCGCATCGGCCGAAAAGGGTAATGTCTACGGTGTTCAGTTCCATCCCGAAAAAAGCGGAGAAAAGGGACTTTCAATACTTAAAGCATTTTGTGAATTATAGGAGTTTTTATGAACATTTTTCCTGCAATAGACCTTTTTGAAGGTAAAGCGGTTCGCCTTTATAAGGGCGACTACAATCAAATGACCGTTTACAGCGAAAACCCCGAAAAGGTAGCTCTCTATTTTAAAGAGTGTGGCGCCGAATATATACATCTTGTAGACCTTGAAGGCGCAAAGTCGGGAGAGACCCCCAATTTCGAAACGGTAAAAAGAATTATCGAGGTTTCGGGTCTTAAAGCCGAAATTGGCGGCGGAGTCAGAAGCGAAGCGGTAATAGAAAAGTATATAAATGCCGGTGTGTACCGTGTGATACTGGGTACAGCCGCCGCAACCGACCCCGAATTTTTAGAGAGGGTTGCCAAAAAATACGGCGAAAAAATTGCCGTAGGCTGCGACCTTAAAGACGGCAAGGTTGCCACAAAGGGCTGGCTCGACACCACCGAAGAAACGGGTGAAGAATTCTTTGCCAGAGTAGAAAAACTCGGCATTAAAACCGTAATTTGTACCGACATCAGCCGCGACGGCGCTATGAAGGGCACAAACCTGGAACTATATAAAGAACTTTCCTCAAAATTCAGTATAGATATAATCGCCTCGGGCGGTGTCACCGATATGAAGGATGTTGAAAGCCTTGCAGAAATGAATCTCTACGGAGCAATTCTCGGCAAAGCAATATACACCGGAAATATCGACCTTAAAACAGCAATAAAGGCGGCAAAATAATGATAACTAAACGTATAATTCCCTGTCTCGACGTTAAGGACGGCAGGGTGGTAAAGGGAGTAAACTTTTTAGGCCTTGCCGACGTTTCCTCCCCCGTAAAGCTTGCTCAGTTTTACAGCGAAAACGGCGCTGACGAGCTGGTTTTTTACGATATAACCGCATCCAGCGACGGACGAAAACTCTTTACCGAAATACTCACCGAGGTTGCATCAAAGATATTTATCCCCCTGACTGTAGGCGGCGGAATAAATACTTTGGACGATTTCGACCGTGTGCTTAAATGCGGTGCAGATAAGGTAAGCGTGAATTCGGGAGCAATAAAGAACCCCGACCTCATAACCGAGGCCGCCAAAAAGTACGGCGACCAATGTGTTGTACTTTCGGCCGATATTAAGCGCGTGGACGGCAAATTTACGCTATTCGCCAAGGGCGGCCGAGAAAACACCGGTATTGATGCCATAGAGTGGGTAAAGCGTGGTGCCGCAAACGGTGCAGGAGAGATAGTTGTAAACTCCATCGATACCGACGGGGTTAAAAACGGCTTCGACCTCGAAATGCTTGAAGCGGTCTGCAACGTGGTAAATGTTCCTGTAATCGCTTCAGGTGGTGCAGGCGGGATCGACCACTTTAAAACGCTTTTCCACGCTCTGCCTAAGGTGGACGCAGGCCTTGCCGCCTCAATATTCCATTTCGGAGAGGTCAGCATAAAGGACCTTAAATCAGAACTTGCCGCAGATGGCATAAACGTCAGGAGATAATTATGTTAGATATAAATACACTTAAATTCGATGAAAAGGGTCTTATCCCCGCAATAGTTGTAGATGCCACCACCAAAAAGGTGCTTACCCTGGCTTATATGAATAAAGAAAGCTTAGAGATTTCCATTAAAGAGCAGAAAACCTGCTTCTTTTCCCGTTCCCGTCAGACTCTTTGGAGAAAAGGGGAGACCTCAGGCAATTTCCAGCATATTGTCAGCATCACCGCCGACTGCGATGGCGACGCCCTGACCGTACTCGTTAATAAAGATGGCCCTGCCTGTCATACAGGTACAGATTCCTGCTTTAACGATACCGTTTTCGAAAGTGATGAGAATCACGCTTTCTCTATGGAGGGTCTCTACGACCTGCTGGTAGGCAGAAAAACCGACAAGCCTGAAGGCTCGTATACTACCTATCTTTTCGAGAAAGGAATTGATAAGATTCTTAAAAAGGTAGGCGAAGAATGTACCGAGGTCATTAT
>JAXJWR010000351.1:0-4915 GCA_036307905.1 Acutalibacteraceae bacterium | reverse complement strand
TCTTTATACACGGCTATAAGGTCGTATTTTGTTTTTCGGGTGGGATTATCCGAAACCTCGAGAACAAGATCGACCCCCGGCAAAAGAAGTTCTTTACATCTTCCTGTATTTTTAACGTGTACGGTTTCGATTTTACCGTTAATTTCTACCATTGCAATAAAGCGGTTAGGACGGGATACGAACTTTCCGCGAATTGTTTTATTATATTTCATCCTTTTGCCTCGTTTTTCTGAATTTAAGGGGCGATATGCCTTTGTACCTTTTAAAGGTTGCGGCAAAATATGCCGCACTTGAAAAGCCCGTTTCCAACGATATTTCTTCTATGGGCAGTTCGGTTTCGCTTAGGAGCTCCTCCGATTTTTCGATTCGCTTATTCGTTATATATTTCCCTACCGTCATACCGAATTCCTCTAAAAATCCGCGGTAAAGGATATTTTTGGAAAGGCCGCATCTTCGTGTTATTTCAGTTAGTGTAAGGCCGGACTTGAGGTTATCGTTTATATATTCTACCGCCGCATGAATTCCAAAATCGAACCTTGGTTTAAGCAGGTTTTCAAGAAGGAGAAATTTTGCCAGCATTTCGGCAACGCTGACTATACTGCTGATTCGCTCGGGGTCAAAAAGTGCAAGCTCTTCATACTGCTTCTCCATAGTTTTTAAACCGAGCGGCAAATCTTCAAGATAAGGTTTTATACCCACAAAAGGCTTGTCCTCTTTCATTTGGCCCAGCAGGATATACCCTATAATTTCCTCGTTGTAAATTATAGGCACCGCCACATCAACAAGGCCTGCGTGACAAATATGGGTTTCGGGGTTTCGGGTTTTTGCGCATTTTGTAAGCAACATTCTATCGGAATCGTGGCATCTGCATTTACCCTTCTCGGTAGATTGTATGCTTTCACAGTAATTGTTGGGGACGGTTTTCTTGTTGCCATCCGCGGTAGCCAAGGGGGAAAAGTCGCTTTTTAAAAAAACTGCATTTATTCCTGTTGCCTTTGTAAACTGAAGAAGAGCCCTTTCGATTTTTGATTTATTATACTCTATTTGCACGATATCACCCTTTTTAATTATACCGTTTTGGCAGCAAATATCAATATTTTTCTGAATTGGGAAGATTTTAATATTTTTAGTGAATATTTTAACTTTAAGTTTTTTCTATACAGCCTTATAATGTACATATAAAATTTCGAAAATGAGGGATAATTATGCGTAAAACATCAGTACCTATCAATATTAACGCAATTACCGACGAAAATCTTCCTTTATACCTTGAAAGCGTGAAGAAAAACAAGGTGCACAGGGTTTTTCTCATCGGTTTCGACCCTATTTATCACAAATCATCAATTTTGCACACCCAGACCGAGAAGGTTGCTTTTGTGGTTTCGGAATTCAAGAAGGTTGTAAGTGAGGTTGGTTTTTGGATATCTTCCCTCGGCCACGGCGGCTCACTTAATTTTATGGACCCAAACGACCGTCTTGAGCCTGATACGTACACCCCTATCGAAGGAGTTGGCGGTGAAATTGCCCAGCACGGCTATTGTCCTACCGACGAGCGGTTGAGAAAAGACCTGGGAGACTGCATACGCGACCTTGCGAAACTGAAACCCGATATAATAATGCTGGACGATGATTACAGAATGCACTGCAGAAGCTATTATATGGGATGCTTCTGTCCTGCACACCGCAAAGAATATTTCAGTCGCATCGGAGAAGATGTGCCCAGAGATAAGCTGGAAAAACTTATCTGGAGCGGTGGCGCCAACAAATACAGAACAGAATATATGAAGCTGATGGGCGAAACCCTTATGGATTTTGCAAAAGAACTGCGAAGTCGTATTGACGAGGTGGACCCTACCATTCGTTTTGGAAGCTGTACCTGTCTTGAGGCTTGGGACGTTAACGGTATTGACGTTGCAGATTTACAAAGTGCTTTTTGCGGAAAAAACAGGCCATTTACCCGTGTTTGCGGCGCACCCTATTGGAATCCAAATTCATTCATCAGCTCGAGACCACAAGACTCGAATTTTCCTGGCTTCGTGACATCGATATTGAGGTTATGTCCGAGGGTGATACCTATCCCCGCCCCAGATATAACTGTCCTTCTAAACCCCTGGAGCTTTTTGACCTTCTGCTTATTGCCAACAACCAGGATGACGATTTGCTGAATTATATCTATGAATATAATTTTGGTCCCGAATACGAATCGGGTTATGAGGAAAGATACCTTAAAAACGAGGGTCTGAGATGCGAAGTTGCCGAAATTTTTAAAGGCAAAAAGTCTGTAGGCGTTGAGGTTTTCCAGAACATACATATTCTAGAAAACTATGATTTCCCTGAAGAAGCTCCAAAGAATGTTCACAAAGCGGCCCTTGAATATTATCAGGCACGCTCCAGCCATATTCTTTCGCAGAATTCTATTGCTACCTGCTTCGAGAACAAGGAAAGCGGCTATCCCCTGCTTCTTGTGGGCGAAAACGCCAAGTACGTAGACCTTAGCCGACTTAAAAACGGCGCTATACTTGACCGAAAGGCTGCCAAAATTCTAAGCGCGCGAGGTGTAGACGTAGGATTTGCAGGCGAAAAATGCTGTACTGCCGACAGCGAATACTTCATAGCACAAAACGACCGCGTGAGAGTTCTTGGCGGTTTTGGTAACCATTCTCTCACTCATAGCGATTCGGCCGAGGTGCTGAGCATATTTAAGCCTGATAACACTACCGCTTCATACCGCTATGAAGATGCGCAGGGTCAAAGGTTTTTAGTACTGGGTTATGATGCATACATTCATAATCTTAATAAAAACTATTTCAATAACTACTACCGCCAGGATCAGATTGCAAAGAATGTAGAATGGCTTTGCGGCAAAAAGCTGCCCGCTATGGTCTTTAAGAACCCGAACCTTTATATTCTGGCTTCAAAGGATGAAAATTCTATGGCGGTTGCGCTGGCCAACGTGTTTATCGACGATGTTTTGGAGCCTATAATACAGCTTGACCGCAAATACAGCGAAATCCGCTTTGTGAACTGCAGCGGCAGACTTGATGGGGACAAGGTATATCTTTCGGATATTACCCCCTACGGATTTGCGGCGTTTGAGGTGAAATAATGTTTGCGGTACTACTTGTTTTATGTATAGTCGGCATTACCGTTCAGGAGGTTGTGCGAAAAATCTACAACCAAAAGGTAACGGGCGGCGGCTTCACCTTTTCGGCATTTAGCGTGCTGTTTGCACTTGTGGTATTCGTTTTGTCCTCCAAAGGTAAAATGGATTTTTCTTGGGAGTTTATTCCATACAGTATAGGATTTGCAGTTTTTTATTCGGCGGCAATGGTAGGCTCCTTTTTTGCCATTATAACAGGACCTCTTTCCATAACGGGGCTTATTTCAAAATACTCCCTTTTAATTCCCACCTTATACGGAATCCTTTTTCTTAGGGAGCCCACAGGGCCTCTGCTTTACATCGGTCTTGCTCTGCTTGCCGTTTCGCTTCTGCTGGTTAATTTAGAAGGAAATGCCTCTGATAAAAGGCTTTCTCTTAAATGGGCAATATTTATGCTGATTTCCTTTATAGGAAACGGCGGTTGCTCCACGGTGCAAAAAGTTCAACAAATAGACTGCCAAGGAGCATACAAAAACGAATTTATGATTGTTGCCCTTGCCATTTCTTTTCTTTCAATGATGGTGGCTGCGCTGATTTTTGAAAGAGATAATTTCCGCAAAAAGGTTACCGTAGGCGCCCACTGGTATATAATTTGCGGCCTGGCAAACGGACTTGTAAATCTGTTTGTTTTGATGCTTGCAAAATGGCCGGCCTCGGTGGTTTACCCTGTTATTTCGGCAGGAGGAATTGTAGCAACGGCAGTTGTGGGAACACTGGCTTATAAAGAAAAAATGTCGATACCGCAGATATTTGGTATGATTCTCGGCACCCTGTCCATCGTATTTTTGAATATGTAAAAAACGGCTACAATCGTAGCCGTTTTATTATTTAAAATATACTTAGGTCCAGCTCGTGGCTGAGAATTTCAAGGGCTTTTTTACCTGCAAGGCTATTCCCCTTTCCGTCAAGGGCGGGAGAATAAAGTCCTATGCCCATTTTCCCCGGCACTACCGCCATTATGCCACCACCTACACCGCTTTTTGCAGGAACTCCCACACGGAGGGCAAATTCGCCCGAGCCGTCGTACATTCCGCAGGTCATAAGCACGGCATTGATATATCTTACATATTCGGGGGCGACTATCTGCTCCTCGGTGACGGGGTCCTTTCCCTTATGGGCAAGCACAAGTCCGATATGTGCAAGATCGTCGGCGGTGACAAGAATTGAGCAGGCACGAAAATAACAGTAAAGCACCTCTTCAACCCCGTCTTCAATTATACCATAGGCCCTGAGCATATAGGCCAGAGCGCGATTCTTGTTGCCTGTTTCGGTTTCGCTTAAAAATACGTCTTCGTCCACCGAGAGTCGGGGGTTTCCCGACATTTTACGGGTAAGTTCGAGCAGACGTGAGAATTTATCCTTATAGGTATCCCCTTTTATTAAGGTGCAAAGGGCGATGGCACCTGCATTGACCATAGGGTTTATATGATCTCTTTTAAGGGCGCGGTCGCTGTAATTAAAAGCATCAAAGGGTTTTCCCGTTGACTCGACCCCCACGAGGTCGTGAACACGCTCTTCTCCGCTGTCCATCAAGGCAAGCAGCAGTATCATAGGCTTTACCACGCTTTGCATTGTGAAGGGCTTATTGTGGTCGCCTGCCGAAACAGCGGCCTTATTTTCGGGCATAAGGGATATGCCGAAATCGTTTGCATCGGCGGTAGCGAGCTGCGGTATATAGGTGGCTACATGACCTTCGGTTGTATATTTGCGGCACTCATTTATAGTGCTTTCAAGCAAGCTTTTCATACTATCACC
>JAXJWR010000350.1:0-6410 GCA_036307905.1 Acutalibacteraceae bacterium | reverse complement strand
GCCTCAGGTGGTCCCTTTTTCGGGAAAACCACCGAAGAGCTTAAAACCGTCACCGCCGCACAGGCCCTTAAGCATCCTAACTGGACGATGGGAAGCAAAATTACTATCGACTCTGCTACACTTATGAACAAGGGGCTGGAGGTTATCGAAGCAGTACATCTTTTCGGAGTGTCTGCCGACGATATCGAGGTGCTGGTTCACCGTCAAAGCATACTTCACTCGGCGGTCGAGCTTTCCGACGGTGCCGTTATCGGCCAGATGGGTACACCCGATATGCGCCTGCCCATTGAATATGCCATAACCTATCCCGAAAGGGGAGGGCTGTGTTGCGACCGTCTCTCCCTTGCCGATGTTGGAACCTTGACCTTCTCCCGTCCCGATACCGAAACCTTTAAATGTCTTAAGGTTTGCATCGAGGCCATAAAGGAAGGCGGCCTTAAGCCTGCCGCCGCAAACGGCGCCAACGAAGAGGCAGTTGCTCTTTTCCTGAAGGGTCAAATTTCCTTTCTCGATATCCCCAGACTTGTGGAGGCCGCAACCAATGCACAACCCTCGGTAAAGGATTACACTCTGGAGGACGTTTTTGCCGCCGATAAGGCCGCACGCAAATTTGTAAAAGAGAACATTGGTTAATTTTATATCTGCTTTTGCATAGAATATTAAAAAACTTTAAAAGGTGATAACTATCAGTTTACTTGAAATCTGGAATAATTTCTGGCCATATGCCGTCGCTGTGCTGGCCTTTATTCTTTTAATCATCATTCACGAGTTCGGTCATTTTATCGCCGCAAAAATATGCGGAGTGCGTGTAAATGAATTCGCCGTAGGCTTCGGCCCAAAGCTTTTAAGAAAAAAACTGGGCGAAACCGAATACGCAATAAATCTTATCCCCCTGGGTGGCTACTGCGCTATGGAAGGGGAGGACGAGAACAGTCAGGACCAAAGGGCATTTTGCAATAAAGGCCCGTTAAAGCGCCTCTTTATAGTGGCAAACGGTGCAATATTTAACCTTATTCTCGGTCTCATAATAATAGCAATAACCCTTATTCCGGGTGAAAAGTTCGCATCCAAAACGGTAGCGCAGTTCACCGAAACTGCGGTTAGCTCGCAGCACGGACTTCAGGTTGGCGACGAAATACTTGCCGTAGACGGTCGAAAAATATTTACCACCTACGATATGAGTTACGCATTTACAGGTGTTGACGACGGAAAGGTAGACCTCACCGTAAAACGGGATGGAGAGAAAACCCTTCTTAAAAATGTGGCTTTCGAAACCGAAGAAATGGACGGAATTTCCTACGTAAAGGTAGACTTCTACGTTAAAGGCGTCGAAAAAACGCCCCTTTCCTTTATTTCTCACACCGTGAATACTGCCATTGCAAATTGCCGAGTAGTATGGTTTTCGCTGATAGACCTTATAACGGGTAAATACGGACTTTCGGCTATGTCGGGTCCTGTGGGCATTACCGCCGCCATAGGAAGCGTTGCAAAGGCAAATCTTTTTAACATCCTTCCCATAATGGCACTCATTACCATCAATCTGGGAATATTCAACCTTCTGCCCCTTCCCGCGCTGGACGGCGGAAGAATTCTCTTTATTCTGGTCGAGTTAGTTGCTCGCAAGCCCGTCCCCCAAAAGTACGAGGGATGGATTCATACCGCAGGTCTTATCCTGCTGTTGGGCTTTATGCTCATTATAACCGCTAAAGATATAATTACACTGATTTTCGGGTGATAGCATTGTTTACTAACGATAAAACCAAACAGGTAAAGGCAGGGAACATTCTCATTGGAGGAGGCGCCCCTGTTTCTATACAGTCTATGCTTTCGGTAAAATCCGATAATATCGAGGGTAACGTCAAACAAGCCGTGGCTCTCGAAAAAGCAGGATGTGAAATAATACGTGTTTCTGTTCCCGATATGGAAGCGGTAAGGCTGGTTTCTGCCCTTAAGGAAAATGTTTCTGCTGCAATCGTTGCCGACATACATTTCGATTATAAGCTTGCCCTGGAAAGCGTTGCGGCAGGTGTAGATAAGGTACGCATAAACCCGGGTAATATAGGTTCGGACGATAGGGTAAAAGCGGTAGCTACCGCCTGTAAAAATGCAGGAGTCCCCATAAGAATAGGTGTGAATTCCGGCTCGCTGGAAAAAAATATTCTGGCAAAATACGGTTCACCCACCCCCGAAGCAATGGTAGAAAGCGGACTTTATCATATATCCCTTCTGGAAAAATTCGATTTTGACGATATTGTTCTTTCCCTTAAATCATCCGACACCCAGCGTATGTATGACGCATATGCCCTTGCGGCCGAAAAATGCAGATATCCGCTTCATCTGGGTGTTACCGAAGCAGGAACCGAGCGTATGGGAGTAATCAAATCCGCTGCAGGCGTGGGAGGACTTCTCCTTCGGGGAATCGGTGCTACCATAAGAATTTCCTTAACCGACGACCCTGTTTTAGAGGTTAAGGCCGCAAAGGACCTGCTTAAAGCTATTGGCTTTAGAAATGAAGGAATTAAATTTGTGTCCTGCCCCACCTGCGGCAGAACCAGTATCGACCTTATCGGCCTTGCAAAGGCGGCCGAGGAACGTTTTGCGGGAATAAACAAAAACATCACCGTAGCCATTATGGGCTGTGCGGTAAACGGTCCCGGCGAAGCCAGAGAGGCTGATCTTGGAATAGCAGGCGGTAACGGCTGCGGCCTCATATTCAGCCGCGGAGAAGTACTGCGCAAGGTGCCCGAGGAAGAGCTTCTCGACGCACTCTATGAAGAAATTATTAAATTCGGAGAATAAGATGTTACACACTTTTAAAGAACTGTTCGGGGGTCTGATAGGCGATCTCGACGGTCAGATAAACGACAGTGCGCTTGAAGGAATGTTTATCACCTGTTGCGACCTTGATGTAGAAAAAAGGTCGCTCACCCTTCATCTTTCAAGCAATACATATATTTCGCAGGAAACCCTTTATGCCGTAAAGCAGAAGCTAACGAAATGCCTTTCTCTGGCACGACTTGATATGCATACCACCTTTTCGTCCGAAAGCTTTTGTACAGCCTCCTGCTCGGATATTGCACTTGAAATCCGCCGCAGGTCAGCTATGCTTAACGGCTACTTCAATAAGGCCGAATACACAATCGATGGAAACAAGGTTATTATCGATATTAAATTCGGCGGTATTGAGGCCATTAAAAACAGCGATTTTGAAAAGCATTTTAAGGCTATCGCCCTTCGCGATTACTCGGTAGAGGTTGAGGTTGAATTCACAGGTGTTCTCGAAACCGAAGAGATACTTCCGCCCCCTCCCGAGGAATATGCACCTCGCGCTAAGAAAGACGAGCCTAAAAAGGCAGAGGAAGCCCCTGCCCAGCCCGAAAAGGTGTACGACTACGTGCCCGAAAACGGCCTGCCCGTATATCTCGAAAGCGCAAAGCAGTTTTACGGCAGAAGGCTAAATCAGGAAACCAAGCCGATGATAGAGGTCACCGAACAGGACGAGTTTATCTCCTGTTGGGGCGAGGTTTTCGGAGTGGAACTCCGTACCATTAAAACCAAGCGAGGCCCCAGTAATATTCTGGAGTTCTCCTTCAGCGACCACACGAATTCTCTGACTGCCAGTATGTTCGTGTCTCCCGATGAAATGGATAAAGTAAAGCCGGTTAAAAACGGCAACTTTATTCTGGTAAACGGTAAATACGAATTCGATAATTATAAAAAGGAATATATCGTAAAGCCTACCGCAATGGCCACCCTTCAAAAATATACCGAAAAGGATAACTACGAGGGCACCAAACGAGTAGAGCTTCACTGTCATACCAATATGTCGGCCAAGGATGCTGTAAGCTCGGGGGCCGATATAGTTCGTCAGGCATACAGTTGGGGTCACAAGGCGGTCGCAATTACCGACCACGGCGTAGTTCAGGCCTATCCTTCAGCCGCAGGTGCAGTAGCCGACATCCGTAAAAGCGGCGGCGAATTTAAGGTTATTTACGGTGTTGAATCCTATTTCGTAAACGACGAAAAATACGGTAACGATTTTTCCACCCTCTATAAGCAAGGTAAGGTAAACCATCAAATAATTCTTGTTAAAAATCTTGTTGGACTTAAAAACCTATATCAGCTGGTGTCTACCGCCCACCTCGATAATTTCTTTAAGCGTCCCGTAACCGTAAAAAGCGAACTAGACAAGCACCGCGAGGGCCTCATAATCGGCTCCGCCTGCGAACAGGGAGAACTTTATAAGGCTGTTGTTGCAGGCCTTCCCGACAGCGAGCTGGACGAAATTGCATCTTACTACGATTATCTTGAAATTCAGCCTCTCGGTAATAACGAGTTTATGGTGAGGGAATCCTCCAAGCCCGATAAGCATAACGAAAAAACAGGAGAGACAACCCCCAATAAATTCCGCCACGTAAAAAGTCTTGAGGTTATAAAGGACTTTAACCGTAAGATTGTGGAAATAGGCGACCGTCTGGGTAAGCCGGTAGTGGCCACGGGTGACGTTCATTTCCTTAAAAAGGAAGATGAAATAATCCGTAAAATACTAATGGCAGGCCAGAACTACGACGATTTCGACAATCAAGCTCCATTGTATCTCAAGACCACCGAAGAAATGCTTTCGGACTTCGATTATTTCGGTGAGCGAGCAAAGGAGTTCGTTATCGACAATCCCAATAAAATTGCCGATATGATAGACCCCGACGTTGTACCCGTACCACCCGGAAACTATCCTCCCGTTATCGAAGGGTCGGATGACCTGCTCCGCGATATGTGCTGGGAGCGAGCCCATAAAACCTACGGTGAAAACCTCCCCGAAATTGTTGAAAAGCGTCTTGATAAGGAGCTTAATTCCATTATCAATAACGGATTCTCCATAATGTATATTTCTGCTCAGAAGCTGGTTGCCTTCAGCGAGGAAAACGGCTATCTGGTAGGCTCCCGTGGTTCGGTAGGTTCCTCCTTCGTTGCAACCATGGCAGGTATTTCCGAGGTAAATCCGTTGGCTCCTCACTATGTCTGCCCTAAGTGCTGTTGGAGTGAATTCTTTACCGACGGAAGCGTAGGCTCAGGCTTCGACCTTCCCGAAAAGGCCTGCCCGGTTTGCGGCACAATGCTTCACCGCGACGGTCACGACATTCCATTTGAAACCTTCCTTGGATTTAAGGGAGATAAGGTTCCTGATATTGACCTTAACTTCTCGGACGAATTCCAAACCCAGGTACAAAAATATACCGAAACTCTCTTCGGCAGCGAAAACGTTTTCAAGGCAGGTACAATCTCTACCGTGGCTGAAAAAACCGCATTCGGATTTTCCAAAGCCTATGCCGAAAAGAAGGGTATAATCCTTTCCAATGCCGAGCTTAACCGCCTTGCAAGCAAGGTAGAAAAGGCGCAGATTAAGCAGACCACAGGCCAGCATCCGGCAGGAATGATAGTCGTCCCCCGCGATAAAACCATCTACGATTTCTGTCCTATTCAGCACCCCGCGGACGATGTGAAATCGGATGTTATCACCACCCATTTCGATTTCCATTCCATCCACGATACAATACTGAAACTGGATGAGCTGGGTCACGTTATCCCCACAACCTATAAATATCTTGAGGAATATTCCGGAATCCCCGTAAGCGAGGTTTCTATGAGCGACCCCAAGGTTTACAGCCTTTTCTATTCCACCGAGGCGCTGGGAGTTTCCCCCGAGGCCATTGATTCCACTACGGGAACCTACTGTATCCCCGAGTTTGGAACATCCTTTGTTAGAGGAATGCTTCACGACTGTCAGCCCAAAAACTTTTCCGACCTTCTGCAGATTTCAGGTCTCTCTCACGGAACCGACGTTTACCTCGGTAACGCTAAGGACCTGATTGATAAAAAGATTTGTACCATTTCCGAGGTTATCGGAACCCGTGATAATATAATGGTTTATCTTATCCATCAGGGAATGGAAGAGGGAAGGGCCTTTAAAATCACCGAAACGGTACGTAAAGGTCTTGTCGCAAAGGGCAAGGTACCCAAAGAAGCCTGGAAGGAAATGGAAGACGATATGCGTAAGGTGAACGTGCCCGAATGGTATATCGAATCATGCGGAAAAATTAAGTATATGTTCCCTAAGGCTCATGCCGCCGCATACGTTACCGCCGCTATTCGAGTCGGATGGTATAAGGTTTACCGCCCTATCGAGTTCTATTGCGCATACTTTACCGCCCGTCCCGAGGATGTGGACGTTGAAACCATACTTAAAGGTAAAGAAGCGGTTAAGAACTATATCCGCAATATTCGTCTAAAGGGTAAGGAGGCCTCTAAAAAGGAACTGGACGTTTGCGAAAATATGCTTATTTTCAACGAGATGTTCGAGCGCGGTCTTGAAATTCTTCCTATCGACCTTAAAAAATCCCACGCCCGCAAAT
>JAXJWR010000349.1:0-1645 GCA_036307905.1 Acutalibacteraceae bacterium | reverse complement strand
GGCTATCCTACCCTTAAAATCTTTATGGATGAAATCGACGAAACAAAAAACCTCCCCTTAAACGGCGGTTTCGCAGGCGGTAGCGGTACGGCAACCGACCCCTATCTGATTGAAAACGCAACCCAGCTTCGTCTTTGTGTTGGTATCTTCGGCGATAACAAATATTTTAAGTTTACAAATGATATCTACCTAAACGATATTACTAAAATTAACTGGTCCACAGGCGCAGTTTCGGCAGGTTACGAGCCCGCCGTTTGGTTTGGAAGTAAGGTATCCGATAACGGAAGAAGCTATACGGGCTTTGGCGATATCGAATCTACCTTCAATGGCCATATTGACGGTGACGGATATGCCCTCTACGGCATCTACTACCGTCCCTATGCGAACTATGATGTTGCAAAATACGGAAAGTTTACCACCTGTGCAGGACTTATTCCTTCCTTTAACACGGGCTCCGTATCCAACCTTACCATCAAGAATTCCTACTTGGCATCAGGTCGTTTTGCGGGTGTAATAACCGCCGACAGCAATGCTCAGGTGCTTGTCACAAACGTAGCGGCCGACGAAACCGTTACGATTACGGGTAATAATGCGGGTGTTCTCAATTCTTATGGCAAAAACTACGAATCTTCCGCATTAGGCGGTATGATCGGTTATATCAGAAACACTGTCAACACCACCCACAAAAACTGTTCCTATGCAGGAAAAATCAACGCTGTAAGCGGAATTGGAAGTTATTGGGGACTTGTTGGTACCCATTGGAACTCAAAATTCACCGTTATAGATAGCTTCTCTGTGGGCATTGCACCTGTAGCAAGTATACAGGGCGGTATACACGGAACCACTCGTAATATAACCGTTTCCAATGTTTACAGCACCGTTACGCCTTCTTGGTTTGTAGGCGGAGGCACTGTAAACGGCACGATTACAGTTGTTCCTTCGGTAACGGGCGAAAATGCTCTTTCTGCCGAAAATATGGCAAATCGCGATAAAACCGTTTGGTATGCAGTTAAGGACAGCGCCAAGGCTCCCATGCTCCGTATCTACGGCACCAATATCGGTGACGTTAACGAAAATGCAAAGGGCGCCGAGCGTGACGACGAGCACGCCCTCCGTGCTACCCTTATAGGAGCAGAAAACTATATGAATACCGACTATAACCGCGACAACGAGTCGAACGTTCTCGACCTTGTTGCACTTCATAACGATTGTTCTACCAAGGACGACGACTGGCGCAGTCACCCCGAAGATTATAAGCTTCTTGCCTTTACCTTCGACGACGGCCCCGACGATTACAGCCCCAGCGTCACCCAAAAGGTTGCAGACACTTTTGCCGCAAATAACGGCTCGGCAACCTTCTTCTTTATCGGAAACTCCTTTAATACGGACACCGACCCTGACGTTGCAAAATATGTTCTCACCAAGGGCAGCGAAATCGCAAACCATTCCTACAACCATAAAAACGCCGCCACGATGGACGCTATGAGCGAAGCTGACTTCAATAAGGAATTTGAGGGAGCAAACGCGCTTATCAAAGAGAAAACGGGCGTCACTCCCAAATATTGGCGCGGAGGCGGTTTTGCCTACAGCGAAAGAATTTACGAAAAGCTCGAAGAGCTTGGTATGCCTGCGATCGGTTGTAACG
>JAXJWR010000348.1:0-12716 GCA_036307905.1 Acutalibacteraceae bacterium | reverse complement strand
TTTCTATATATATCACACCAGGGTGACACATCCTCCAGATCGTTTTTGTTGAAGATAATAATCGGCTCTATGCCCTTATATGAGCATATCGTCGTCATTCGGTCGATAAGGAGGGTGTTGGGGGCGGGTGTCACCGAAGAGGATACAATAAACAGTTTATCGATATTGGAAACAGGCGGACGGAGAAGCAGGTTTTTTCTGTCTTCTATTTTATCCACCGTACCCTTGTTACCCAAAAGGCTTATTTCCACACTGTCGCCAACAAAGGGGCTGGTTTTTTCGTTTCGAAACCTTCCGCGCGCCTTACATTCGATAATACCATCGTCTGTTTTTACATAATAGAACCCTGAAAGGGCTTTTACTATAAGTCCCTTCATAATCAGACTACTGCCACGATTCCTATGACTTTTCCGTTTACCTCTTCGTACCCTGTGATATTTATATCCATTATTTTTACAAGATCTTCATATCCCGGGATGTCGTAATAAATCGTAAAGGTTTCGGGGAAAGAGGATACCTTTATACCATGGAAGGTATATTCATTTTGGGTGGAAAGGTTAACGACACCTTCGGCTCCGCTTACGGGGTTTCCGTCGTACCAAAGCGATATACCGATGGTTTCTGCGCCGTCATAGGGCAGCAGGTCTACTGTAAAGGAAATAGGAGGCATCTCGCCTTTGCTTACAAAGATATTTACTACAGTACCGCTTCCCACCTCGGGTGTTACGGTAGGGTCAGGATCCATCGAGCAGACATAGTTTTTTGGATATTCCGTAGAATAAACTTCTGTCACCTCCCCAAGCTCGAGACCGGCAAAATTTAATTTGCTTTCAACGTTATCTCTGTGTTCGCCCAGCAGAGAAGGCAGTTTTACCAGTTCCTCCGGAGGACCTGAGCTTATATAGATAGTTATCTCGCAATCAGAGGGAACGTCCTGCTTGGCCAGGGGGTTGGTGCGGGTGATGTGATCGATTTCCACGTCGGGGCTGGGCTCATACTCGATTTTGATTTTATCCGTATTAAAGCCCTCGTTTTCCAGGATAGTTTTTGCCTGGAGCAGAGTCTTTTCATATACGTCGGGGAAGGAAAGCTTCTTTTGTCCGAGGCTTACGGTAAGGGTAACTTCAACACCCTTTTTAATCTTCTTATTTGCTTCGGGACTTTGTTCGCAAATTGTTCCCGCCTCGTAGTCAGAGCTATACTTCTGTTCAAACTTGAAGTTATAATAATCGTTATAATCGGGATTAGAGAGTATTTCCTCCTGAGTTTCGCCTACAAAATCGGGCAGTTCGGTTTCGGGAACTTTAATTGTGAATATCTTAGCCGCAAAAAGCATTACCACTACCAGAGCAAGAATAAAGGTTACGGTTACACCCAGCAATATAGGAATAACGGGGCTTTTGCGCTCTTTCTTTTCGGTTTTAGGCTTTTCCTGAGTGGCTTTTCCTTCGGACTCGCCCGAAATAGTGTCGGGCATATATTTTGTGGGAGAATCGTCTACAAAATAGTCGTAATCAAAGGTAACGGCAGGATTCTTTTTGAATGCTTCAAGATCGCAAAGCATTTCGGCGGCAGATTTATACCTTCTGACGCCCTCCTTCTGCATTGCGTGCATAGTAATCTGCTCAAGTCCGAGAGGAATAGAGCCGTTTATATCTCTGGGAAGGGTGGGATCCTTCTGGAGCTGCATAATTGCAACCGAAACGGCACTTTCAGCCTGGAAGGGCAGTTTGCCTGTAAGCATTTCGTAAAGCATTACACCAACAGAATAAATGTCGGCCTTTTCGTCGGTCTTTTCGCCCTTGGCCTGTTCGGGGCTGATGTAGTGAACAGAGCCGATTGCCTTATCGGTAATGGTTTCCTGTTCGCTTCTGGCAAAGCGAGCAATACCAAAGTCGGCAACCTTAATTATTCCGTCGGGAAGGACCATAATGTTTTGAGGTTTGATGTCTCTGTGTACAACCCCCTTATCGTGGGCGTGCTGAAGTCCACGGAGAATCTGAAGGGTGAAGTGTACAGCCTCATTCCAGGAAAGGGGGCCGCTTTGCTCGATATACTCCTTAAGGGTGATACCGTCGATGTATTCCATAACGATATACTGAATAAGGTCACCAAAGCTTACGTCGAAAACCTTTACCACATTGGGGTGGGACAGTACGGCAATGGCCTTTGATTCGTTGATAAAGCGACGGAGAAACTCGTCGTTTCCGGTATATTCTTCCTTAAGAATTTTTACTGCAACGATTTTGTTTTCGATATTATCGTAGGCCTTATATACAACGGCCATTCCGCCTATTCCTACGATTTCCTGTATTTCGTATCTTCCGTCAAGTCTTTTTCCAAGATATTTATCCATAAAAAACCTTCCTTGAAAAATTTTAGTAAATAAGAACTGCTGTTATGTTGTCGGAGCCACTGGCCTCGTTGGCCATATCTATGAGCTTCGACACACAACTTTCACGAGGGGTATTTCTTACCGTTTCAAACAGCTTTTGCTCGTCTAAGTGATTAGTGAGACCGTCTGTGCAAAGGAGTATTGCCGCATTATCGGTTTTGAGGACTATGTTATAGTCGCACATAACGTTTTTCTCGGCACCGATTGCCCTTGTGATTATGTTCTTTTTCGGGTGGGTTCTGGCCTCTTCAGGACTAATTTCGCCTTTGGTAACCATTGCCTGCACTATGGAATGGTCGGTAGTGAGCTGTTCAATTTCCGACGCACCGACGATATAGGCACGACTATCACCCACGTGAACAATATGTGCCAGGTTGTCCACAACCAGCAGGACAACGGCGGTTGTTCCCATTCCCTCCCACTCTGTGTTGGTGTGGGAAAGCTCGTAAATTTCTGCGTTGGCAGAATCTACCGCCCCTCGAAGGAGGTTTTCGATAGAAGTCGAATTCATTTTCGGGGAATACGATTTTACAATATATTCCGAAATAAGGGTTGCTGCCTTTTCGCTGGCAACATTTCCGCCCTTGGCACCGCCCATTCCGTCGCAAACGACGGCAAACACAGCACCGTTATCAAACTCGCCCACATAGTAGGCATCCTGATTATCGGTTCTTCTGCGGCCGATGTCGGTTTTACTGTAAACCTTCATTATTGTCCCCTCCTTTGTCTTCAAATTTTCGACGAAGCTGCCCACAAGAGGCATCTATATCTCCGCCTAAGGTTCTTCTGACCGTTGTGTTTATTCCCAGACCGTTAAGCCTTTCTGCAAAGCTTTCCAGCGCTTTTCGGTCGGATTTAACATAATTATTTTCAACCACGGGATTTACCGGAATAAGGTTGACGTGGCAAAGCATTCCTTTCAATATCTCGGCCAGCCTTACGGCACAGGCTTCGGTATCGTTTTTGCCCTTTATCATTGCATACTCAAAGGAAATGCGCCTGCCTGTAATCTTTTGATAATCTTTACAGGCTTTTATAAGCTCTTCTATATTCCACCGTTTATTTACCTTCATCATTTCGCTTCGAATATCGTCGAAGGGAGCGTGAAGCGAAATTGAAAGGGTTATCGGGAGATTTAGCTCGCCCAGTTTATATATTCCGGGAACCACACCCGAGGTGGAGAGAGAAATATGTCGGTAGCCTATTCCCAGACCCTCAGGGTCGGAGACCAGCTGCAGAAATCTTTTTACATTCTCGAAATTATCCAGCGGCTCCCCCATACCCATAAGGACTATATTGGAAACCCTGATATTATTATCGGTTCCTGCCTTCATTACCTGAGCCAGCATTTCGGAGGGCTTAAGATTTCTGAAAAGGCCTTGCAGACCCGATGCGCAAAAGCTGCACCCCATTCGGCAACCTACCTGGGTGGAAATACATACGGTATAACCGTGGTTGTATTTCATAAGCACCGATTCAATACGCTCGCCGTCGTACAGCTCGTATAGATATTTTACCGTTTCATCCAGTTTGGAGACCTGTTTGGTAACTATCTTTACTGTGGGAATGAAATAGGCTTCGGCAAGTTTTTCGCGAAGAGATTTTGAAATGTTGGTCATTTGGTCGAAGCTTTCACAGCCCGATGCCACCCATTTATATACCTGTGCGGCACGGAATTTCTTTTCGCCCAGACCTTCAAAATCGGCCGTAAGCTCGTCTAAAGTCATGGAGCGAATATCCTTTTTATCCAACATCTCACCTCTTTTAATTACTTATTCTTTTTAAGTATGGCGGCATAAAAACCGTCGGTATCGTTTGTATCGGGAGAAAAAGTTTTATCGACAACCAAGCTGTAACCCGGATGATTTTCTAAAAACCAATCGACGTTTTCACGGTTTTCAGCCTTGTTGAGAGTACAGGTGGAATAAAGAAGCGTTCCGCCCGTTTCAAGGTAATTATCGGCATTTTTGAGGATTTGGCGCTGTATTTGAACAAGCTCCTCAAAAGAGTCGCGGGGTTTATATTTTATATCAGGCTTTCGACGTATTACGCCCAGACCTGAACAGGGTACGTCGCAAATGATTCTGTCAAAGGTGCCAAGCTCGTCATCTAAAAGGGTGGCATCGCTTGCCTTAACGGTAAGGTTATTAAGGCCGAGTCGCTCAGCGCCTTTAAGTATAAGTCCTGCCCTATGTTCGTAAAGATCGCAGGACATAACCCTACCCTCAGCGGCATAGAGGGCGGCTGAAAAGCTTTTACCACCGGGCGCGGCGCAAAGATCCAGCACCCTTGAATGGGGCTTAATATCCAGCATGGCTATCGCCTGCTGACAGGATAGGTCCTGAACAAAGAAGTGACCATTTCTATACGACGAAAGTCCCTCCACCGAGCCG
This sequence comes from Acutalibacteraceae bacterium, assembly GCA_036307905.1. Lineage (GTDB taxonomy): Bacteria > Bacillota > Clostridia > Oscillospirales > Acutalibacteraceae > SFWF01. The sequence continues at coordinate 7,928 of JAXJWR010000348.1, read as the reverse complement.
TTTACAGAAAGCAAAAGGGCGGTATTCAACGCTGTATTAAGGGTATCTGCACCTTCTGCCTTTAAATCGTTTATTAAGGTTTGTTTGTCGGTAAGGTGGGTGTTTACCCTTAGAAAAACAGGGGGTGCCTTTAGTGCGTTTTTGAGGAAGTTTTTGGTAAAATCAATTCCGTAATCGCGAATAAGTATGGATACTATCCAATCGGGACAGGAATAGGACACCGATATGTCATATATGGAGTTTCCCGTGGGGAGCAGTATTTCGGTACGTATAAGATTACGAAGCACACCATTTACAAAGGAGGCGTTAAAGCCTTCCTTTGAATTTTTCACCAGCTTAACCGCCTCGTTTACGGCGGCGCTTTGGGGGATTTTATCCATATATTTGATTTGGTAAACCGCTGTTCTAAGCACCGACAAGGTATAGGGTGCCAGCTTTTTAAGCGGGGTTTTGATTAGCTTTTTTAGGTAAAAATCTACGGTGACCATTCGGTCGAGAGTTCCGTAAAATATTGCGGTAGCAAGGGCCTTATCCGCTGCCGAAAGCAGAGTTTCGTCCAGCAGACTTCCCAGCACCAGGTTGGAATATCCGCCGTCGCCGGTGACCTTTAAAAGGGCGGTGGCGGCTACATATCTTGGACTGTTCATTGGTTTACCGCTCTACCTACTTCTACGGGGTGGCCTATAAGATAATCCTTAGCACTCATACGCTTAGAGCCTTCGGGCTGGATTTCGGTAAGGGTCAGCGAACTGCCGTCACCACAGGCTATTGTAAGTTTGCCTGTTGTGCAAATTACCGTTCCTGCAGGCTTGTTGGTTGTTTCGGAAACCTCGGAAGCGTAGACCTTAATTCGTTTACCGTCAAGCATAAAATATGCGGCGGGCCAGGGATTGAAGCCTCTTATAAGGTTAAAGGTTTCACGGGCGGATTTTTCGAAGGTTAAAAAGCCCATTTCTTTATTTATAATGGGGGCATAGGTGGAAAGGCTGTCATCCTGCTTTGTGGGGGTAATTTCCCCTTTTTCTAAACCGGAAAGAGTTTTCACCATAAGCTCTGCTCCCATTTGGGAAAGACGGTCGTGAAGTTCTCCCGCAGTTTCATACTCGCCTATTTCGGTTTCACATTTCAACAGCATATCGCCCGTATCGATGCCTTTGGCCATATACATAGTAGTTATGCCTGTTTTATTATCGCCCGATACGATGGCCCACTGAATGGGAGAAGCCCCTCTGTGTCGGGGAAGGAGGGATGCGTGACCGTTTACACAGCCGTATTTGGGGATATTTAAAATGCTTTCGGGCAGAATTTTGCCGTATGCCACGGTTACGATAACGTCGGGATTAAGGGTACGTATATTCTGCTCTGCCTCTCCGTCCTTTAGAGTGTTAGGCTGAAATACGGGAATACCAAGTTCCTGCGCACAAACCTTTACGGGGGGAGGTGTCATTATTTGTTTTCGGCCCACAGCCTTGTCGGGCTGGGTATATGCGCCCAGCAGGTTATGTCCTGCGGCGGCAAGTGCCCTGAGAGTGGGTACTGCAAATTCGGGAGTGCCCATAAAAAGGATATTCACTAAAAAATCTCCTTTAATTTTATTTTACAAGACGGTCTTTAAAGATTACTCCGTCCAGATGGTCGATTTCGTGGCAGAGAGCACGAGCCAAAAGTCCTTCGCCTGTTACGGTGATTTTATTACCGTTTCGGTCCTGAGCGCGAACCGTAACCTTCTCGGGACGACGGGTCACACCGTACTCGCCAGGGTAGGAAAGGCAACCCTCCTGCTCGAGCTGTTCGCCTTCGGTTTCTGTGATTACGGGATTTACAAGCTCGATAACACCTTCGCCGATGTCGATTACGCAGTATCTGCGAAGGATTCCCACCTGGGGTGCGGCAAGGCCCACACCATCGGCGGCGTACATAGTTTCAATCATATCATCAAGCACGGTTGCCAGCTTATCGTCGAAACTTAGCTGGGTTCTGCAGGTCTTTCTAAGAACCTCGTCACCGTGTTTTACAATGTTTCTTATTGCCATTAAATTACTTCCTTTATATGATGCAGATTATAGGATGGTCTCGGGGTTTATATCAACGAGAACCGAGGTTCCGCGAGGGGCTTTTACTGCCGTAGAGGCCCTAAGCAGTTCGCGGAAAGCTTTTGTATTTTTTGCCTTAATTATAAGGCGGAAACGATATTTATTGTTTACCTTTGGGGTTGCTGCAACAGACGGACCGAGTATTCGCACCTTGACCGAGGAATATTCACCATTTATACCGTCGGTAAAGGTTTTGAAAATCTGCTTCGCAGTAGCTTCGGCATCCTGTCTGGAGGGCGACTGAACCACTATTTGAGCTATGTCACAATAGGGCGGATATATCATCATTTTGCGAACCGCTATTTCCTGTTCGTAAAAGGTGTCGTAATCCTGCGCTGCGGCAAGCTTTATAAGATTGCTTTCGGGGTCGATGGTCTGAATGACCGCTACACCCTTATCCTCTCCCCTTCCCGCACGTCCAAGGACCTGGGTAAGAAGCGAAAAGGAACGCTCGAAGCTGCGGTAATCGCTGCTGTTTAGGGCGCTGTCTGCCCCGATTACTCCGACAACGGTAACCTTAGGGAAATTAAGTCCTTTTGCTACCATCTGAGTTCCGAGCATTATATCGTACTTTCCCTGTGCAAAATCTCCGAGATAGCTTGAAAAAGCATCCTTTGAGGAGGTGCTGTCGGCATCAAGGCGGAGCACCCTTGCTTCGGGGAAAATAACCTTAAGCTCTTCCTCGATTTTCTGTGTGCCGATGCCCATAAATCTAAGGTCGGAATCGGTACAGGTGGGACACTTTTTAACCGATGCTTCACTGTATCCGCAATAATGACACATTAGCCGTTTATTGGCCGAATGGAAGGTCATTGATACACTGCAGTTAGGACAGGTTGCCACGTATCCGCAGGTTGGACAGGAAATATAGGTGTTATGTCCACGGCGATTCAAAAGCACTATGGCCTGATTGCCGTTTTCGAGGGCTGAGTTTATTTGTAATTTTAGTTCTGCCGAAAGAGGACCTGCATTTCCTGCACGAAGTTCGTTTCGCATATCAACGGTTATAACTTCGGGGAGGTTTGCATTTCCGTAACGTTCGGAAAGTCTGCAAAGGCTGTATTTACCGATTTTCGCGTTTGCATAGGTTTCGATAGAGGGGGTTGCAGAAGCCATAACCAGAAGTGCGCCGTTATACGCCGCGCGGAATTTTGCAAGGTCACGGGCATGGAAACGGGGTGACTGCTCTGATTTATAGGTATGCTCCTGCTCCTCGTCGATTATTATTAGCGAAAGATTTTTAACAGGGGCAAAAATTGCCGATCTGGTGCCGATGGCAACCGTTGCTTCTCCGCTGTTTACACGCTTCCACTCGTCCATTCTTTGTCCGAGGGAGAGTGCCGAATGAAACAATGCTACCCGCTTTCCGTAGCGGCCTGCAAATATTTCTACCGTTTGCGGAGTTAAAGAAATTTCGGGAACTAAGATAATTGCGCCCTTATTTTCTTCAATGGCCTTGTCCACAAGCTTTAAAAAAACGCTGGTTTTTCCGCTTCCCGTTACTCCGTAAAGCAGTGCCGCTTCCCCTTTGGCTGAGGAATGAAGTCGGCTTAGTTCATCGTAGGCGGTTTGTTGCTGGTCGGTTAAGACTATGGTTTTTTTGTTGAGTGAAGCGCCTTCCTTTATTGGAGAGCGATATACCTCTTGCTCGAAAAGTTCTACAACCCCCTTGTTTTCAAGGGCATTTATTACCGATGCAGAGACCCCTGTAAAATAAACCAGCTCCTTCACCGAAACAGTCCCCAGCTCCAGCACGATTCGCGCTATTTCAAGCTGACGGGGGCTTAGTTTCACCTCGCTAAGCTCCTCCTCGTTTAAAAGAGGCCTTACGGTTTTCAGGGTGGAATCATTCATTTTTCGGGTAGCCGAAGATATTTTTACAAGCTGACCCGTTTTAATAAGCTGATTTATTTTATTATCACTTAAAGACTCGAAGGCATCCAGCAGCTCCTCGCGAGAGGCTGACTGTACCCTGTCCAAATATTCTTCGAGGAAGAAAAAATCCTCGTCAAACGGGGTATCGCCTTTTTCCAGCCGTTCTTTCACGGTGAAGCTTATTCCCGTAGGAAGTACCGCCTTGACCGCATCGAAATATGTGCAAAAGCAATGCTCGTGCATCCATTTACACATATCCAGCATTTCTTCGGTTAGTATGGGCGTACTGTCGATAGAACGATATATTTCCTTATAAGGAATATCGTTTTTATCCTCGTAAAGCTCTAACACCACGGCCTGTCGGTGGGTGTTACCTTTTCCGAAGGGCACTACTACCCTACATCCCGGTTTAACGGTTTCACGAAGGGTGGGCGGAACAGCATATCCGTAGGGTTTATCGAAGGAAAAGGCCGTTTGCTCAAGTATAACGTCGGCAATCAGCATTTTTCTTCTCCCCTTTACAGATTATTTTAAAACAGTTTATTTAATTTCGTCTGCCATCTGATTTATTGCGATGGTAACAGGCTTCTCGATTATGATTTCTTCCTTTTCCTGGGCTTCATCGGCAATAGTTCTTGCCTTTTTAGCTATCTGATTTACAAGCTTATAGCGATTTTCAGTATTGTTGATAAGTTTTCCGATTGCGGGATTTAACATTTTTTAAGCACCTCATCAATGATATTTTTTTGTCTTTCAAGGCTTAGTCGGTCGGTTTTGATAATGTTTACAAAATCGTTTACAGCCTCTTCTAAATCGTCGTTCACAACGATAAAGTCGTAATTTTTTGCACACTCGATTTCGGCACGAGCCTCAATCATTCTTTTCTTAATTATCTCGTCCGAGTCGGTACCGCGACCCTGCAGACGGGTTCTGAGCACCTCGATGGAGGGGGGCATAATGAATATTGACAGGGCAGAATCCACACGGGATTTTATATTCTTCTGTCCGTTTACGTCTACCTCGATTATGATTTCTCCGCCCTCGGAGATAACCTTATCTATTGGGGCTTTGGGTGTGCCGTAATAGTTTCCTACATAGTTATTATACTCAAGAAGTTGATCGTTTTTAATCATCTCTTCAAAGTATTCTACCGAAACAAAGTTGTATTTTTCTCCTTCAACCTCATCAGGGCGCATAGGTCGGGTGATGCTGGAAATAGAAAATTTCATTTCGGGTATACGTTTCAGCACTTCTTTCAGGATAGTGTCCTTTCCCGAGCCGGAAGGTCCCGAAACAATAACAAGTCTTCCTTTACTCATTATTCTCCTCCTCTTCCTCTTCGTATTCATCATCTACCTCAACGCGGTTTGCAACCGTTTCGGGGTAAAGATAGGTAAGTACTATAAGGTCGCTGTCGGTAATGATTACCGCACGGGTACGGCGACCGTGGGTGGCATCAATAAGAGTGCCTGCTTCTTTGGCCTCCTGCACAAGGCGCTTTATGGGAGCCGATTCGGGACTGACTATTGCCACGATTCGGTCTACCGACACCATATTGCCGAAGCCTATATTTATAAGTTTCATAAGGCCCTCTCCTATTCGATATTTTGTATCTGTTCGCGAATTTTTTCGATTTCGGACTTAATATCTACAACGGCCTGGGCAATTTCAATGTTCTGCGCCTTAGAGCCGATGGTGTTAGTTTCGCGGTTCATTTCCTGAACTATGAAATCAAGCTTTCGTCCAACTGCGCCGCCCTTACTGAGCATATCGCAAAGCTGTGCCATATGGCTGCGAAGTCGTACCGTTTCCTCGGCCACGGCAACCTTATCGGCATATATGGCCGTTTCGGTAATTACCCTTGTCTCGTCGTAAGAAGCGTCTGACAACAACTCCTTAATTTTTGCTTCCAGCTTTTGTCTGTAAGCTTCTACCGTTTCGGGAGATTTGGTTTCGATAAAGGCAACCTTTTTAAGGATTGTCTCAACACGATTTTTAACATCCTCGTGAAGCTTTTCGCCTTCGGTTTCGCGCATAGCGATAAACCTGTCAATGGCCTCGCCTGCAACTGCAAATGCGGCGGCGGTTACTGCCTCTTCGTCGATTTCGGTTTTTACGACCTTGAACATTTCGCTGTTACCTATAAAGTCGGCGGCGGTAACCTTGTTTTCGATTCCGTAACCGTCGGAAAGCTCTTTAAGGGCCTTAATATACGCATCGGCATAGGGTTTGTTAAGCTCGACGGTTATTTGGTCGTCTACACCCGAATCGATGGTGACGTACATTTCTACCTTGCCGCGCGAAACACGCTCGGCAGTGAAGGCTTTAAGTTTATCTTCAAGGAAAAGGTATCCTCTGGGGAGGCGGCAGTTAAACTCGAAATAGCGGGAGTTTACAGACTTGAGTTCTACCGTGAACTGAAGGCCTGCGCCTTCGCCCTGTCCTCTTCCGAAACCGGTCATACTTCTAACCATAATAACACCTCGGCATACAGGCTATCAAATAAACATTCTATAGCCATTATAATTCATATTATTTTACCAAAAAAACACCCCGTTTGTCAACCTTACGGGGTGTTTTTGTAACTCTTTTTTAACCTATTTGAAGATATTTTTTAAAATATGCTCTATTTTCTGCAAAGAAGGCAAAAAAACGCGGCGAATAAGCTGAATCGTTATTCTGATTATTCAACTGCGATCTGACACATTTTCATTGTCTGCAGGGCGGCCTCGTGAGTAGCGACGGTTACTCCTGCACAGCAGGCAGAATCTACAATTATTTCCTTCTCGGGGAAGGTAGCTTTGAGGATAAGGGCATTGGACACTACGCAAATATCGGTGCAAAGACCAATAAGGGTAATATCGAAATCCTCCTCCCCTGCCGCGGATTTTATAAGCTTGGGCAGGCTTACCGAGCCGAAGGTGAGTTTCTCAACAGCGGTGTGTTTTTTATCTGCAAGAGCATCTGAAATTTTTTCGTTCAGTTCCCAGCCCGAAGTTCCCTTTATACAGTGAGGTACGGGAAGCTTTCGACCCTCTGCGGTATTCATATAATCCTCGAAATGGGTGTCGTAGGTTACGAATATTTCGCCGCTGAAGTTCTTTATTTTATCGGCGGCATTTTGCAGCATTGCTACAGCCTCTGCGGTACCCAGTGCACCGTCGACAAAGTCGTTTTGAATATCTACACATACAAGAAAATGCTTCATAATATCCTCCGTTAAACTATTTCAAGAAGCTCAGAAAAATTGTAAATGTAATAATCCGTAGCTTCTTTTATCTCCTCGGTGTACTCATCCGAAGATTTGTCGTACACTCCGCATACCTTCATTCCTGCTTTTTTAGCGGTTACATCGGCATTAAGATTGTCGTCGAGAAAGAGGATATTTTCTACCCTTTCTCCAATTTTTTCGGCCGCCATTTTATAGATTTCAGGGTCGGCTTTGGTCGTGCCAAAATCGTCACAGGACCAGATATGTGTAAACAGGTCGTAGATTTCAAGTCTTTTAAGGCAGGCATCAAGTGTTATGTGGGGGCTCGCAGTAAGAACGTTAAGATTTGCGCCCATACTTTTAAGCTTTTTAAGGGTTTGGATTACATCTGTTTTTGCCGGAATGGTGTAGAAATAATCGTCAAGCATATATTTTTTCATATCTTCGACAATTTCCTCCACCGTCTTTTTAACGCCCAATTTTATAAAATATTTTGCAGCACCGAGCAGACCCAGAGGCGTTATTATTTTAATTATGTCATCACCGTAAGAAATATTGTTTTCCTCTAAAATTTTAAGGGTTGAGGAAACGTAGGACGGCATAGAATCCACTAAAGTACCGTCAAAATCAAAAAGAAAAGTTTGCATATTTTCACACTCGATTGTTGTTTTATTTGGAAGATTTATAGTAACGGTTGGTTTCCTTAAGGAAGTTTATAAGCATAAGTGGCCAGTCGGTCTGAATAATAT
>JAXJWR010000347.1:0-3082 GCA_036307905.1 Acutalibacteraceae bacterium | reverse complement strand
GTAGGGGAGGGGCTTGCTCCTCCCGCTTTGTTTTATTTATATATGAAAGAAGGTGAAAGGCTTGGCAAAGTTTTATCCGATGTTTTCCGGTAGCGACGGAAACTCTACCTATATAGGTAACTCTGAAGGCGGCGTTCTTGTGGATGCAGGCGTTTCCTTTAAAAGAATAAAAAACGCCCTTCAAGACGGGGGTATCTCCCTTTCGGATATAAAGGCCGTGCTTATCACCCACGAACACAGCGACCATATAAAGGGACTAAAAATCCTGCTTAAAAATATTTCAGTTCCTGTAATAGCCTCCCGTGACACCATATATGCGCTGGAGTTTGCAGGAGCAATAAGCTTCGACACTCCGCGAATCTACATAGACGAGCTTGGCGAGCATACCATCGGCACCTTTAAATTTAAACGTTTTCCCACCAGCCACGACTGTAAAGGCTCCAGTTGCTTTCGAGTATCTCTGGACGCGGAAACCGACGTGGCGGTTTGTACCGATCTTGGCATTATGACCGAAGAAATCAAAACCGCTTTTGCAGGCTGTCGTCTTGTAATGCTGGAATCCAATCATGACCCCGTAATGCTCCGAATGGGTCCATATCCGGCCGAGCTTAAGGTGCGCATAGCCTCTGACCATGGGCATCTTTCAAACGGTGTGTGTGCCGAAACCCTGGCTCATTTTTATACGCAGGGCACCACGAGGTTTGTGCTGGCCCATCTGTCCGAAGCCAACAACGACCCCGAAAAGGCAGCCTCCCTTACCCGCGCAGCTCTTATGGATAAGGGTGCGGCAGAAAATCGGGACTATATATTATATGTGGCCCGAAAGGAAGGCAACAGGGTGATACCTCTATGATAAAAATAAGAATTATAGCCCTGGGAAGGCTTAAGGAAAAATACCTTCGCGAAGCAGGGGAAGAATACGTAAAAAGACTGTCGGCATACGCTAAAACCGAAATAATCGAGCTGGAGCCTGTCCGCCTGTCCGACACCCCCTCCGACTCCGAAATTCAAAAGGCCCTTAAAACTGAGGCCGAAATGATAAAAAAGAAGATTCCCGAAAACAGCCTGATAACGGCTATGTGCATTGAAGGAAAACAGTTCTCCAGTCCCGAATTTTCCCGCGAGTTGGAAAATCAAATAAGCAGGGGAGCAGGAAACCTTGTATTTATAATAGGAAGCTCCTTTGGTCTGCACGACGAAATCAAAGCCCTGGCCGATATTAAACTTTCTTTTTCGAAAATGACCTTTCCTCACCAGCTTTTCCGTATAATGCTTTTGGAGCAGGTGTACAGAAGCTTCAAAATAAGTCAAGGCTCAAGGTATCATAAATAAAAATAAAAATTTTAAAAAAATGCTTGACCGCAGAGGTAGTGTGTGCTATAATTACTCTACCTCTGTAGGTTCTTTTTTTTTGTAAAGAACTTTTTTCAAAGCGAAAAGTCGGTTTTGGTGTGCAAAAATTCGGCTTTCGTCTGAGGGAGGCTTCAGGTTTTGGACAGGAACAAAACCGAAAATATTCCGTAAAACGGGAGGTGCCGTCATGAGAGTAAAAATTACACTCGCCTGCACTGAGTGCAAGCAGCGCAACTACAACACAATGAAAAACAAGAAGAACGATCCCGACAGACTTGAAATGAACAAGTACTGCAGATTCTGCAAAAAGCACACAGTTCACAAGGAAACAAAATAAGGAGGATAAGTATGAAGGCAATTAACAAAATCAGCCAGATTCTGGCCGTTGCTTTTTCGGCAGCAGCTGTTGTCCTTTTCTTCATGCCCTTCGTAAACCTTAACGCAGCAACCGGTGGAGACTACACCTTTATCGGCGGCGAGTTAGCTTTCGGAACAAAGCTTGAAGGTATCGGCCAGCTTTATAAGTCCAGCCACATCCTCTTTTGTTTCATTCTCAGCATAGTATCTGTTCTCTTCGCAGGACTTACCTTTAAGTTCAAGAAAATCAGATATTGGGCTCCCGCTGTTGCCCTTACCGATGCTATCTATATGCTTGTAATAGCACTTAGCCGCCCCGGTATGTTTGTTGACAGCCGTCCCCTTGTGCTTACATCTGCTCCCGTATATACGATATTCGTACTGCTCGTTTCAATCGTTCTCTTCGCAGCAGCCGCATTCGGCGTTTGCCACCTTTTTGTCGACGACAAAATAATGGTAATGGAAGGACAGCGTAAATACACAATTCTTCAGCGCCTTATCCGCACCCTGCGCGATTACAAGAGCGAGCTTAAGAAGATCGTATGGCCCGGTGTAAACGATGTTGTTAAGAACACTTTGGTAGTACTTGTTATCTGTGCAATTATCGGAGCGTTCATCTGGCTTGTAGATTTCGGACTCGGCTCACTTATGGAAGTTATTTCCAAGCTTTAACGGAGGGCTTAAGATGTCTGAAAACAATCAAGCTAAATGGTATGTAGTTCATACCTACTCCGGATACGAAAATAAGGTAGCATCCGACCTTGCCCTTATGGTTGAGAACCGCAAAATGCAGGAACTCATCATGGACATCAAAATTCCTACCGAAACCGTAACCGAAATAAAAGAAGATAAGGTTAAAGAGTACGAACGTAAAATCTTCCCCGGATATGTACTCGTAAAGATGATTGTCACCGACGATTCCTGGTATGTCGTGCGCAACATCCGCGGAGTAACCGGATTTGTAGGCCCCGGATCCAAGCCGGTGCCCCTTACCGATGCAGAGGTAGAAGCCCTCGGTGTCGAGAAACGCAGTGTTGAAGTCGGCTACAAGGTAGGCGATCTTGTCAACATTATCGACGGACCCCTTAAGGATTTTCAGGGAACCGTTACCGCTGTCGATCTGGAAAACGGAAGCGTCAGCGTAAACATTTCGATGTTCGGCCGAGAAACTCCCGCCGAATTCGAACTCGACCAGATTGCTCTGGCCGACTAATTATTGTAAATACGCAGCTTGCTGCTTAAAGCGTCAATAAAAGGCGTTTTGATCCCGATTTTTCGGGGGTATTAAAAACGCGGCAGTTTGCCGTCGGCACCAAAGGTGCCAAGGTGGGAGGAACGGGTATACGACCGTTCCGCCAAGTGAAAAATCACT
>JAXJWR010000346.1:0-3103 GCA_036307905.1 Acutalibacteraceae bacterium | reverse complement strand
TTACAAGGCCGGGATGTGTACGGGAGATTTTAACCTTTGCTCCCTTTTCGTCGTCCTTAACGTCTACAACGTATACCTTAACATGGTCGCCCTCGTGAAGCTCCTCGCCGGGAACCTGCTCGAGCTTGGGCAGGGTTGCTTCGCTTTTACCGATGGTAACTGCGGCATTGCCTGTTTTGGGGTCGATACGCTGGATTACAGCGGTGAGCAGCTCACGGTTGTGGGACTGGAACTCAGACAAAGTCTGGCTGCGCTCTACGTCGCGGATGCCCTGACGAATAACGTGCTTTGCGGTGGTAGCAACGATGCGTCCGAACTGGCGGGTATCCATCTCGATTTCTACAAACTCGGCATCGGCCTTTGCCTTGTACTGGGTCTTTGCCTCGTCACGGAGAATCTGAATTCTGGGGTCGGTAACCTCTTCAACAATATCCTTGCGAAGAACTACCTTGAATACCTCCTTCTCGCAGTCAATGGTGCAGGTTATGTTCTCGGTAGTGCCGTAGTCCTTACGAAGGGCAACGACGATGGCGGCAGAAATTTTTTCAGCAATATATTCTGCGGGAATTCCCTTTTCTGCCTCCATAAAACGCAGAGCTTCGAAAAACTCTTTAGACTGATTTTTGGTAGATTTTGCTTTAGCCATTTTCCATTATACCTCCATATATAATTTAAGTTTTTAAAAATCTATGTCATCGAGCTTTATGAAGGATATTTCGCTTCTTAAAAACTCGGTGTCGGTGTCGTTTTCGGTAATAACTACCTTTTCTTTGTCGCCGGATTTAAGAATTCCGCTAAACTCTTTAACTCCGTCGCGGGCTTTGTAAAGCTTAAGCTTTACCTTTTCGCCGGTCATAGCGGTGAAGTGCTCCTCACGGGTGAGCTCGCGCTCCAGTCCGGGAGAGCAAACCTCTAAATAATAGGATTTGTCGATGGGGTCGGCCTCGTCGAGCAGGGGGTCGATAGCGTGGTGAACAGCGGTGCAATCGTCGATGGAAATGCCGTTTTCGGAATCGATTATCACGCGGAGATACCAGTTTGCGCCTTCTTTAACGAAACGGACGTCCCAGAGCTTTACATTCTGTGCCTCGACAGTTTCTTTTACCAGAGCAAATACTCTTTCTGCAACTGAAATTGCCAATTTCATCTTCCTTTCACAAAAAACGAAGAGCGGGCTGTTGCCCACTCTCCTTTTAAGTCCATATTCTTACAGTAGTAGTATAACCGATTGTTTTAAAAAAATCAAGTGTTTTTTTAGAACCGAGGGCCAAGGGCCCGGGGCCGAGGGCAAATAGAGGATAAGGTTATGTTAAATATATGCAGATGATTTTAACACATATTATTTCCGATATCAAGTACCCGAAGTATTTTTGATCTGCTTGTACCTATACTTACTTATAGAATTATCGAGTAAATGAAGTATAGGTGGTAACAATGAAATTAAACGAGGCTATAGCACACAGAATAAAAGAACTTTGTAACGAGCGCGACTTAACGCAATATGGGTTACATTTAAAAACGGGTGTTCCGCAGTCCACCCTCAGCACAATTATGAAGTGTTCATATCCCAGTATGAAGCTTAGAATAATATACGAAATCTGCGACGGCTTGGAAATAGGACTTGATGAGTTTTTCGCTTCGGATGTATTCAAACGCGAAAAAATAGAGGAAGAATAATATTTTTCGGCGGGAGCAAGCCCCCGACCTACAAGATTACCGTAAATCCATTATCTCACCCGCTGTACGGGTGAATACCATATATTTCTATAAAACAGAATGACAGATGGCAGAGTTCCTGCGCTGGCCGAAAATATTCATAATAACAAAGCGATAATGTGACCCAATAAATCACATTATCGCTAATTTTATTCCTCATACAAGTTGTATGCCGAAAGGATCGTTTTGCCGATTTCTAAAATAAGGGCTTCGGCCTTTATGCGAAGGTCGAGAGGGGCTTTTTTAAGGCGGTCTGCCCCGCCGAAGGGACGGCGGCGGTAGGGAGAGGAGAAGATACTGCAGGCTTCAAAGGTGAAATATCCCTTAAAGCCTATCTCTATAAGTCCCGTCATAACGTCGTCGAAATTAGTGGTGCCGAAGAAGGGGGCAAGATGGTAATCGTCATCGCCGCAGTTGTCCTGCACGTGGATGGCGTGTACCCTGTCGCCCAAAATCTTAAGCTCCTCCCGTTGAGGCATATCCTGAAGATTTGCGTGTCCGATATCGAAGCAGCATTTAACGAAGGGACTGCCGATAAGGTCGCACAGCTCGGCCAAATCGGTTGCGTTATCGATCCAGTAAATTCCGGGGATGCACATTTTGTTGAAGTTTTCGATAAGGATATACACTCCGCATTTTTCGGCGGTGGGTATCAGCTCCTCGAAGAACTCCTTATTACGGCAGAAGCACTCCTCCTTAGTGATGCCTTCCTCGTAGCCGGTATGAATTACAACACAGTCTATGCCCAGTTTTTGGCAGGCCTCGATACAGCGGATGTTGGCCTCTATAAAGGGACGGTATCCCTCTCCCCTTTTTATGGGTGCGCCCATAGGTGCATGGGACTGGACGAATTTTACCCCAAGAGTCTCTGCCTTGTTAAGCAGATTTTCTATGTACAGGTCGGGATTTTCGGAAAAAATTCCGATGCCCTTTGCATAATCCTCGCCAAAGCCGTAGTCGATATACCTAAAGCCTGCCTGACTTATATATTCGATAGCCTCTGAAGCAGAGGAGGTATACAGGGAAAAATCCGATGTAGTGGTTGCTATTTTCATAACTGTCACTATCCTTTAAATTGCTGTTATAACAGGTCGCCAAGACACTTTACGTATTCGTCGGCATCATAAAGCACCCCGCCCACGTCTACGGCAATAACTCCGCAACCTGCTCTGCGAGCGGCCTCGATGCCTGCCTGTGAATCCTCGAAAACAACGCAGTCCTTGGGGTCAAGACCCAGCATCTCTGCGCCTTTAAGGAATACCTCGGGGTCGGGCTTGGCTTTAGACACGCTGTTTCCATCTACGAGGGCATCAAACAGGTCGATTATGCCCAACTTTTCAAGAATAAGGGGGGCATTTTTACTGGCCGAACCGAGGGATATGAGTAC
>JAXJWR010000345.1:0-1399 GCA_036307905.1 Acutalibacteraceae bacterium | reverse complement strand
ATTATAAGCAACGTAACCGTTTTCAAACTGCTCTGTCGTTGCAGGGATAGCGCCACCATCCTGCTGCTTATTTCCGGACATTTTAGTTTTGTTGTAATATGTATTGCTTATCTGATAGCTTCCACTGCTGACCGCTCCTGACGTATTGCCAAGGCCATAGTTATTGTTTCGACCGGAAATCCAACCACCGAAGAAGCAATTTTCTATTTTTGCCCCTACAGGCACAGATGTATATCTTGTTATACTCGACATAATACCGCTCGCATTAGAATAGGCGTATACGGTTGCCATTGACCAGCAATTTCTTATAACAGCTGCTTCTACCTTTGCGGTGGCATGGTAAACAAGTCCCGCAGCATTACACGAATGTCCGCTCTTGCCCTCTGTAACGTCACATCTGAAATAAGAATTGTCAACACCCAGGTTCTCAATAATCACTCCGTCATAAACGTAGCCGAAGAAGGATGTGGCGGGAGTTGTTTGATCGGTATCTGTAATATTGTGTGTATAAAGGCCCGAAACTGTATAATAATTACCGTTGAATTTACCTTTAAAAGAGGAGGCGGAAAAGCTGCCTATGGGAACCCACGCTCTCCAACCCTCGGTTACGGGCGCGCCATTATAAGTAACGCTGCCATCGTTATTAAAAAGGTAACCCGGGTTAACGTCAATATTTCCCATCAGCTCACCGCCGATTGTATAGTTGCCTCCATTAACGGCTGCCGCAAAAGCAAAAAGCTCGTCAGCCGTGCTTATTTCATAATAATCGTTGCCGTCGGTATCCCGAAGGGTTATCTCAGCACCGGTATCAATGGTAACGCTTATATCCTGCGCCACCGCACTTGCACTAACACCGAAGGCTGCAATCACACCCACCACCAAGGCAAACACTAAAATTAAACTTATAATTCCGGTTGTTTTTTTCATTGATTTACTCCAATCGTTTTATGTGTTTTTTATATGATTAATGATATTATTACTTTTTTCTTCGCAAGTTACATCTGCAAATCGCTATCAGCTCGTCGCCGCGCTCCATATATTTACAGCTTCCGCAATCTGTGTCGGGGTCATTATTTGAACTCTCATAGTGCTCACAAGGGGCTTGCATAAGAGTAATGAAGGGAAAGCCGTCATTTGTATATACCGGATTCTTAATGAAGTCGGGATATATCTCAATTGGCTCGTGTGATCTATCGATATCTTCATAATAACCGTATCTTATTTCAAACCTCTTACCGTGAAGCTCTATAACCTTGAAAAGATCTCCTTCCTTGGGAGGACTTGAATTTGTATTTACTTCTGTTATTCTTTTGAACATATAACCTCGTTTGTAAATTCAAAATTAAATGTGATAAAGGCAAAATAAAAAGTCTGCCACACCGTATCAGCTGATAACAGT
>JAXJWR010000344.1:0-1030 GCA_036307905.1 Acutalibacteraceae bacterium | reverse complement strand
TCAATAACGTCGCGGTTTAAAAGTATCTGGGCTGAAACGTAACCGTATTCGGCAAAGTTTCTGTCGTAAATGCTCATAAGGTCGCACTGACCCACAGCGGCGGCCGCCTGTTTACCCTTAGTGTCGGAAGGACGGCAGGGAAGCCTTAAACGGTTTACACCTACTGCAACCGCACCCGAGGATACTATTATAACCTCAATATCGCGGTTTTTAAGGTCAGACACAACGCGGCAGAGCTGTTCTATTCTCCGAAGATTGGGCTTTCCGTTTTCGTATGTAAGTGTGGAAGAGCCTACTTTTATAACAATTCTTTTAAAATCTTTAAATTCCATAAAAACACCTCAAAAAGTGATTGTTACTGTATTATAACACTTTTTTTGCGAATTTACAATTTATACTTTATTTTTTTTGCAAATTAAAGTATAATATTTATATTATTGATTTTTTATGTTTGCGAGGCTTGAAAATGAGTTTACTGACAAAGCTTTTCGGCAATTACAGCGAAAAGGAAATAAAAAGAATACTGCCCCTAAGACAAAGGGTGCTAGACCTTGAAGAGGAATATCGAGCCCTCTCGGATGACGAGCTTAAGGCCAAAACCTACGAATTTAAAAATCGTCTTTCTGCAGGCGAAACCCTGGATGACCTTCTGCCCGAGGCCTTTGCCGCCTGCCGCGAAGCATCTGACCGAGTGCTTGGTATGCGTCACTTCCCCGTACAGATAATCGGCGGAATAGTTCTCCATCAGGGTCGCATAAGCGAAATGAAAACGGGTGAAGGTAAAACCCTTGTGGCAACCCTTCCTGCATACCTTAATGCCCTTTCGGGTAAGGGTGTTCATATCGTTACCGTAAACGATTACCTTGCCAAGCGCGACAGCGAGTGGATGGGCAAACTATACCGCTTTATGGGTCTTGAGGTAGGTCTTATTGTTCACGGTATGACCAACGAAGAGAAAAAAGCCGCCTATGCCGCAGATATTACCTACTGCACCAATAACGAGCTGGGCTTCGACTATCTTCGCGATAAT
>JAXJWR010000343.1:0-1941 GCA_036307905.1 Acutalibacteraceae bacterium | reverse complement strand
TTTATTTGCGGCGGTGCATTTGATGGAATCGAAAAAATTGTCGAGCGAAGGAAGGGCGGCTCCAGCCTTGGATTTGAACAGTCGGTTAAATCTAAAAAGGACCTGGAAACATCCGAAATTTATAAGGACGTTACCCACCGCGACCTTGTAAAATTCGGCATAATTCCCGAGCTGGTAGGCAGAATTCCCGTTGTTACAGCTCTATCGGGAATGGATAAGGAAACCCTCATCCGCATAATGACCGAGCCTAAAAACTCCATAGTAAAGCAGTACCAAGCCCTTTTTGCTTTAGACGGTGTAGAGCTGATTTTTGAAGACGACGCTCTCGAGCGCATTGCCGAGCTCACCATCGAACGTAAAACAGGTGCGCGCGGACTTCGCTCTATAATAGAAAAGGTGCTTCAGAAACCTATGTACGAGACTCCTTCCGACGAGTCGGTTAAGAAGGTTGTTATCACAAAAGCCTCCATCGACGGGGAAGCTCCTCAGGTTATAAAAGAATAGTTTAACAGAAAACTCAAGATTCGTTTCTTGAGTTTTCTTGCTGAAATGCATATATGCATAACGCAATGCATAAATATGCAAATATTTTTCGTCAAAATATATAACGAAATTTCAAAATACGTGCTTGTTATATTCAAATATAACAATGTTTAAAAAAGCACTTGACTTTTAGCTCTAAAAGTTGCATAATTATGCACAGTGAATTTAATAAATATCCACGGAGGTTTCAAATATGGATAAGTCAAAAATCAAAAAGGTAGTCCTCGCTTATTCCGGCGGACTCGATACTTCAATCATCATTCCTTGGCTCAAGGAAAACTATAACAACTGCGAGGTTATCGCCGTTTCGGGCGACGTAGGACAGGGAACCGAGCTTGACGGACTTGAAGAAAAGGCAATCAAAACCGGTGCTTCCAAACTCTACATACTCGACCTTAAGCAGGAATACGTTGAGGAGTATATCTGGCCCTGCCTTAAAGCCGGTGCAGATTACGAAACCTATCTTTTGGGAACCTCTCATGCACGTCCCTGCATAGCAAAAGGCCTTGCTGAAATCGCTATTAAGGAAGGTGCCGACGCTATTTGCCACGGCTGCACCGGAAAGGGTAACGACCAAGTTCGTTTCGAGCTTACCCTTAAAGCTTTTGCTCCTGAAATGGCGATCATTGCTCCTTGGCGTGAGTGGAGCATTAAATCCCGCGAGGAAGAAATTGAATATGCCGAGGCCCACAACATTCCTCTTAAGATAAACCGCGAAACTAACTACTCTAAAGACAAGAACGTGTGGCACCTCTCTCACGAAGGTCTTGACCTAGAAGACCCCGCTAATGAGCCTACCTACGCAAAGGAAGGCTTCCTTGAGATGAGCGTTGCTCCCGAGCAGGCTCCCGATAAGCCCACCTATGTAAACATTCATTTCGAAAAGGGTATCCCCACCGCTATTGACGGCGTTCAGATGAACGGTCTCCAGATCGTTGAAAAGCTTAACGAGCTTGGCGGTGCTAACGGAATCGGCCTTCTCGATATTGTTGAAAACCGTCTTGTCGGTATGAAGAGCCGTGGCGTATACGAAACCCCCGGCGGTGCAATCCTCTACAAGGCTCACGAGCTTCTCGAGATGCTCTGCCTTGACCGCGAAACCTCTCACTATAAGAAGCTTGTTTCTCAGAAGTTCGGTGAGCTGGTTTACTTCGGTCAATGGTTCACACCCCTCCGCGAAGCACTTTCGGCTTTTGTTGACAAAACCCAAGAAACTGTTACAGGTGACGTAAAGGTTAAGCTTTACAAGGGTAATATAATCAACGCCGGTGTAACTTCTCCCTACACCCTTTATGATGATGAGGTTGCCTCCTTTGGTGACGACGGCGGCGCCTACGACCAGAAGGATTCTGCAGGCTTTATCAACCTTTACGGTCTGCCCATCAAGGTTCAGGCTAT
>JAXJWR010000342.1:0-6340 GCA_036307905.1 Acutalibacteraceae bacterium | reverse complement strand
GTTGTTCGCATTATGATTGAATCGGAAACCGAAGAAATGTGCAAAGAATATGCTTCGATTATCGCAAAGCCGATTATCGAAGGCGGACATAGTGTGGAGTAATCTACAAAGCACACAATAAAGTTTAAACGGTAATTGCGTAAGGCTGTACCTACGCGTAAAAAATCCTCGAGTTAAAAAACTCGAGGATTTTTGTTATATGCTGAATTTGTGGAAGATTTTTTTGCCTTTTTTGATTACGATGCCATTTTTGAGTTGTTCTGCTGTGAAACGGGTTGCGGGGTCGGTAACCTTTTCGCCGTCTACCGAAACGCCGCCCTGCTGAACAAGACGTCTGCCCTCGCCGTTAGAAGCAATAAGTCCGCCCTTATTCATAAGGTCGAGAATTCCGATTGTGCCATCGGTAAGGTCAGTATCAAGAAGAACGGTTGCAGGCATATTTGCATCGTCTGCACCTGCGCCAAAGATAGCTCTTGCGGCATTCTGTGCCTTTTCGGCTTCTTCTGTGCCATGAATCATCTGAGTAAGCTCGAAGGCGAGGATTTCCTTAGCCTTATTAAGCTCGCTTCCCTCCCACTTCTCATACTCGCGTATAGTTTCGATGGGGATGAAGGTAAGCATCTTGATGCACTTGATAACGTCGGCATCGTCAACGTTTCTCCAGTACTGATAGAAATCGTAAGGCGAGGTTTTTGCAGCATCAAGCCAAACGGCGTTTCCTGCGGTTTTACCCATCTTTTTACCCTGAGAGTCGGTAAGGAGGGTGATGGTCATTGCGTGGGCATCCTTGCCAAGCTTTTTACGAATAAGCTCAGTACCGCCGAGCATATTGGACCACTGGTCGTCACCGCCGAACTGCATATTACAGCCGTAGTTCTTGAACAGATGATAGAAGTCGTAGGACTGCATTATCATATAGTTGAACTCGAAGAAGGAAAGTCCCTTCTCCATTCTTTGCTTGTAGCACTCGGCACGAAGCATATTGTTTACAGAGAAGCAGGCTCCTACTTCGCGGAGGAGTTCAACATAGTTGAGGTCTAAAAGCCAATCGGCATTATTTACCATAAGGGCCTTACCGTCGGAAAAGTCGATAAAGCTTTCCATCTGACGTTTAAAGCAGGCGGCATTATGGTTAATATCCTCGATGGTGAGCATCTTTCTCATATCGGTTCTGCCGGATGGGTCACCAATCATAGTAGTACCACCGCCGATGAGGGCAATAGGCTTATTCCCTGCCATCTGCAGGCGTTTCATAAGGGTGAGTGCCATAAAGTGACCTGCGGTAAGGCTATCGGCAGTACAGTCGAAACCAATATAGAAGGTTGCCTTTCCTGCGTTTATCATTTCGCGAATCTCATCTTCGTTGGTGACCTGAGCGATAAGACCGCGCTCAATCAGTTCTTCATACAATTTCATATTTTATTACTCCTATCTATAAGTTCCCTTGCGGAACATACAATATTATCGGTTAGTTCTGTACCCGACATAATGCGGGCTATTTCCATTACCCGTGACTGACCCGAAAGCAGCGTCACATCGGTATAGGTGTTATTGTTTCGCACAGATTTCTCTATTAAAAAATGGCCCTGTGCGGCGGCGGCTATCTGGGCTAGATGGGTTACGCAAATAACCTGGCGGAGCCCTGCAAGTTTGCGAAGACGTACTGCAACCTTTGATGCTGCTCGTCCGCTGATGCCCGTGTCAATTTCGTCGAAAATCAGGGTGTCAACATTGTCTTTATCGGCAATAAGTCCTTTTATGGCAAGCATAATTCGTGAAAGTTCGCCGCCCGAAGCCACCTTTGAAAGCGGTTTTACCGATTCGCCTGCATTGGCAGAAATTAAAAATTCAACCGAATCCTTACCGTTTCTTGAATACTTTGCATCCTTTATATCCACAACAAAACTGACGTTTGTCATATCCATAAAGGAAAGGGCCTCGCAAACCTTGTTTTCGAATTCCTTAGCGGCCTTTTTACGGGAAGCGGTAAGTCTTTCGCCTGCGGACACCAGTTTATCTTCAGCTTCGACAATCTCCTTTTCCAATGCAGAAAGCCGTTCTTCGGAAAACTGAATATCATCAAGCTCCTTTTTAGCTTTTGTAAGATAATCTAAGGCAGACTGTTCGCTACCGCCGTATTTTAACATTATGCGATGCAGTATGTCAAGCCTTTCGTCGGTTTTTTCGGCATCTTCCTTAGAATATGGAAAATCGGCCACATATTTTCTGATGGTATCGGCCACCGATTCAAGTGTTTCCACCGCAGCAGACAGCTCTTGAGCGGTATTTCCCAGTTCTGAAACCGAAGCCTTTTCGAGAAACGCAAGGGATGAACGAGCCAAGGATATGGCACCGTCGGTATCGGGGTCACCGTTTAGCATATAGGTGCTGTCGCCAAGGAGTTTCAGCATTTTTTCGCTGTTTTCTATAAGGGCGCGCACCTTCTTCAGTTCTTCGATTTCTCCAATTTTCAGGTCTGCCGCCTCAAGCTCGGCAATTTGGAATTTTAATAGGTCTATACGATTATACTTTTCGTCCTCGTCGGTTTCAAGTTCCTTAATTTCTCTACGTATTCTTGTAAAGTTATTAAAGGCTGTGGTGTAATTTTCACGCTGTTTGAGGTTATCGGCTATAAGGTCCAGATATATATAGTGATTCTCGGGGCGAAGAAGCATCTGGCTGTCGTGCTGGCCGTGAATATTGATAAGGTATTTAGAAACCACGCGAAGGGTCTGGGCCGTGGTAAGCTGACCGTTAATACGAATATTTCCCGAACCGCTCGTGCTTAGAACCCTTTGAACCGAAATCAGGCCGTCCTCGTCGGGGGTTATGCCGTTTTCGGCAAGAGCCGCAACACAGGCTTCGGATAAGTCGCCAAATACGGCCGAAACCACAGCTTTATCGGCTCCGCTTCTGATAAGTTCCTTAGAAGTTCGCTCACCCAGCACCGCATTTATCGAATCGATAATTATTGACTTTCCCGCACCTGTTTCGCCCGTAAGTGCGTTAAAACCCGCAGTAGGCTCGATATCGGCGCTTTCGATTACCGCAACATTCTCGATATGTAGATATTTAAGCATTTAATATCTCCGTTAAATGAATTTCTTAATTTTTTGCACCAAAAGAACAGAATCCTGCTCGCCTGCAGTTATGGCAAAAATGGTATCGTCGCCGGCAAGAGAGCCAAGTATCAAATCGCTGAAAAGCTGTTCCAAAGCAACGCAGGCGCTGGAAGCCATACCTGCATAGCACTTTATAACAACTGTATTCATAGAGTAAACAACGTCTATACAGGATTTTGAAAACATTTCTTCAAAGTGGTTGCGGTCTCGGGTGGTTTCATTGTTTTTTCCTGCAATAATATACCGATATACCC
Organism: Acutalibacteraceae bacterium; assembly: GCA_036307905.1. Classification (GTDB taxonomy): domain Bacteria; phylum Bacillota; class Clostridia; order Oscillospirales; family Acutalibacteraceae; genus SFWF01. Next base: position 2,964 of record JAXJWR010000342.1, on the reverse strand, counting down.
CGCTTCTGTCCTGAGCTTTAACTATACGAAGCTCCTTAATATCGCGTGATACTGTAGACTGTGTAACCTTGAAACCCAGATTTTCCAGAGCCTCCTGAAGCTCGTCCTGGGTGGTAAGTAGGTTGTTTTGAATAAGGTCTATAATGACCTCTTGACGTTTATTTTTCATTAAACTGCTCCTAAAACTTTTTAGATATGGTTTTATAGATAGTATTATGGCTGATATTTATAAGTTTAGCATCGAATGAAGAGGCGGATATTATAATTTTAGAGTTGAAATCAAGTTCTCCGCAACGCTCGCCATCAACGGTGAGATAGGCATTGGTTCTTGATGAATCGCGAAGAGAGATGGTCATCGTTGAGGATTCATGTGTAAGTATGGGACGGGCTGTAAGGGAGTGTGAACAAATCGGCGTTACTGCAATACAGCGGAGCGTATGGTCAACGATGGGACCGCCTGCCGACATTGCATATGCCGTGGAACCTGTGGGAGAGGAAATTATAAGCCCGTCGGAAAGATAGCTGATTTCATCCCCTGAAACGTTTAAAGAAAGGTCGGTAATTTTTGCAACTATACCGCTGGAAATTACGGCATCGTTAAGGGCAACGCCCTGCCAAATCATATTTTCGTTTGAAACCAGTTTTACCGACAGCATCATTCTGTCCTCAACAAAATATTCTCCCGTTGCAAGCTTTTTAAGCAAAGCAATCTGGTCTTTTTCAAGGCTGGCAAGAAAGCCCAATCTTCCGGTATTTATACCTAAGCAGGGTTTTGCGTACAATGCAGCCGCCTTTGCGTGTTTTATAAGCGTTCCGTCGCCGCCTATTGTTATAATTACATCGCATTTTTCATAAAGCTCGGCGCTGTCAGCCGAATCGGACACAAGACTTTCAATTCCAACGCTAGCAAGAGTCTTGGTTATTTCGGACACCAGTTCGGCGGTTCCGCTTCGTTCCATATTAGGAAAAATGGCTACCGTCAAGGATTTCACTCTCCTTTCAGTGATGAATGTGCATATTCCACCGTTTCATTTGCAGCAACATCGGGTTCGATTGAAGGAAGGTCGCTGTTTATAAGATGGATTAGATATTCTATATTCCCTTCCGGTCCTTTTATGGGGGAATAATCAAGGTGTTTTACAGTAAATTTATTTTCCAGAGCTATGCCGATGACCTTCTCGATTACCTCAAGATGTACGGCAGGGTCGCGTACAACACCCTTTTTACCCACCTTTTCTTTACCGGCTTCGAACTGAGGTTTTATAAGACATACCGCCTCGGCACCCTGTTTCATAATGGTTTTCATTACGGGTATTATGATTGAAAGGGATATAAAGGATACGTCTACCGAACAGAAATCTAATTTTTCGGGAATCTGCTCTTCGGTTACGTATCTGAAATTTGTGCGTTCTAGATTTACTACACGGGGGTCTGTACGAAGTTTCCAAGCAAGCTGACCATAGCCTACGTCGATAGAATATACCTTAACAGCGCCGTTTTGAAGCATACAGTCGGTAAATCCTCCCGTTGAAGCACCAATATCGGCACAAAGCTTGCCTTCCAGAGAAAAACCGAAATTCTCTACTGCCTTTTCCAGCTTTAGTCCGCCGCGGCTTACGTATTTGGGGGCAGAACCCCTAAACTCTATAACGTCATCGGGCTTTACGGTAGTACCCGGCTTATCGGATTTTTGATTGTTTACATACACTAGGCCTGCCATTATAAGCGCTTTGGCTTTTTCGCGGCTTTCGGCATAGCCTGCTTCAAATACGGCGGTATCTAAACGAAGTTTTTCGGCCATTAGTCTGTTTCACCTACTACTTTTCTTATCATTGATTCAGAGTCAAGTCCCAGTCTTTTACGGGCATTTTCGACCTTTGCGGCCGGAACAAAAGCATTATCAATAGCGGTAATGCTGTATTTTTTGGGACAAGCCAGAGCAACAATATGCTCGGCAATGCCGCCTTTTTTGATTCCCTCTTCAAAAATAAAGAGTTGGTCATATTTTTTAAGTTCGGATACAAGTTTATCCGACAAGGGGTAGATTTTATTAAGCTTGATTACGTCGACCTCGATGCCTTTTTCGCTAAGCTTTTGCTGTGCAGATATAGCCTCGCAGGAAATTATTCCGTAGGTGACGATAGCCTTTTTAGAGCCAACGCCGAAAACGGTATAATCGTCATCGGTGAAATCAAAGGGTATTACTTCCTTACCTCTAGGATAGCGGATAGCAAGAGGAGAAGAGAAATTGAGTGACTTAGAAAGACAACCTTCGAGTTCGCTGTAGCTGGCAGGAGAATAGACTGTAATTCCGGGCACTGTTGTAAGAAACGCAGCATCAAAAACGCCCTGATGGGTCACGCCGTCATCACCGACTATTCCTGCACGGTCTACAAGATAGCACACGGGAAGCCTTGCAATAGCCGTATCGTGAATTATTTGGTCGTAGGAGCGCTGAATAAAAGAACTGTATACGGCAAAGTAAGGTCGCATACCTGCAGAAGCAAGCCCGGCCGCAAAGGTGGCGGCATATTCTTCAGCTATGCCCACGTCAAAAAATCTGTTTCTAAATTTCTTAGCAAAGGCCGATAGTCCTGTACCCGACGTCATTGCGGCGGTAATGGCGCAAATGCGTTTGTCTGCGGCGGCAAGCTCGCACAGTTTATCTCCGCTGACAAGCGAAAAGTTTTTATCGGCCACGGGCACAACACCGTCGTTAGTGTCGAAGGCCGATACACCGTGATAATCGCCCGGCTGTGCTTCGGCAAAGCTGTAGCCTTTACCTTTGACGGTCACCGCGTGAATTACGCAAGGGTGAGAGAGTGCTGAAGCTACCTTAAAGGCATTTTCAAGCTCGCCCACGTCGTGTCCGTTTACGGGACCGATATATTTAAAGCCCAAGGTTTCGAACATATTATTTTTGAAAACCTGGCGGGCAAACGCCCTTTTAATTTTGGATAGCAG
>JAXJWR010000341.1:0-11211 GCA_036307905.1 Acutalibacteraceae bacterium | reverse complement strand
CAAATTATAGACTCGAACCCGAGAGGGTCTATGCCAAAAGAAAAGTTGCCGGTGGCAAGTTTTCGGCATAGAGCGTCGCAGTCGGGTACTGTTGCCGGTGGCAACGGTCGACAAGACAAAAGTATGCGGAGCAGACGGTCGAGTCCCTTCAAGTGCGCCAGAATAAAGCAAACCGCACCAAAGTGTGCGGTTTGTTTTATTTTAGTATCAAATTATAGACTCGAACCCGAGAGGGTCTGAGGAAAGGTAAAACTATATATGTATAACAAACCGCCGTTTAACCTTAAACGGCGGTTTGTGCTATAGTTTAAAATCTTCAGCTGAAAAGACAGGCTTTTTTGTTTTCTTTTCGGGTTTTCTTTTAAGTGGGTCGTATTTATATTTCATACATTTTCCGAACTTATCTACAAAGCCTTTTTTAGAACAGAAAACCTCGTCGGTATATTCAAGATGCTTTGAATGGATACATAAAACGCAGTATTTCGGCTGTTTTATACCAAATTCAAGTTTTTTCATATTATCACCAATTGTATTATAGCATATATTATTCAAAATTTCTACTATAATCTAATCTTCTTTTGCATTGAAAGCATAAAACATACCGTAAGTATTAAAAGTGCAATGCTGAAAGGTACAGTGTTCTCGCCGCTGCTGAAGGTTAAACCGCTATTTACCGAAATGGTAGGTAGGTAGATATTAAATGTTTTAGCGAGAATAAAAATTATAAAGGATGATAGCGCTCCATGTGCAATTCTTTGTAGTAGAAATGGTAGATATGCAGGTTTCAGACTTTTGCACATTGAAAGCACCTGAAAATGAACACAAATTCCGCCGAAGCCTAAAACAAACGAAATTAAGTAAATATTTTTATCGCAAAGTAAAATTCCGTTGGTTACCTCCATAACGGCTAGAAGTGTTTGTTTTATAGAACTTTTAGGCAGTATTTCATTAATAAGACCTATAATCGACGAAAACACAAGCATAAACGAGCAAATATTTATTATTGAATTGCATCCGCGATAGGTTGCGTTTACAAAGGCTTCGCTCAGCGGTATAGCATCCGACGGGTTATTTGACGAAATCTTTTCGCTTTTTAAAAATTTAATAGAAAAGAGTGATATTATCAGCGATGCAGTTATATTTGCAATTAGTAAAAAATATCCCAACATAGCGCTTCCGAGAATTCCTAAACCTACCGCAATAACAATAAATGCAGGTCCGGGATTAACGCAAAAGCCTAATAATGCTATGCATTGCTTTCGACTTAGTTCTTCTTTTTTATACGAGGTTTCGATTAAATTTGCTCCCACGGGATAGCCGGCTATACAGGATAGTATATAAATTATAATTATTTTTACTGCCGTGTCGTTCTTTTTCGTAGTGTATTTTACGGTGAGCTTTTGCAGTCTGTTTATAGCATTGCTTTCGAATAGGAAAAGTGAGCAAACCGTAAAAGGAAACAGTGAAGGAACTATTACGTTATAGCACAGAGTAAGTCCGTATTTAATGCCTTGTGTGCTTCCCGAAGGAAAAACAACAAGTACGGTTAAAAAACAAGCACAAAACAGTATGATACTGAAGTATTTAATTTTCATTTAAACACCGTCCTATTCATTATTCAAATTATATTTACATAGTATTTGATATATGATTGGGGTGCTTTATGAATAAAAAGAGTAATGGTAATTTACCGCAGGATGCTTTAAGTATAAATAAACTCGACGTCCCTTTTCCGCTGATTTACGGCGGCTCACACATTGAATTGTTTGGAAATACCAAACTTTCTTTTGAAGGAAAATACAGAATTATTGAATACACAACTGAAAATTTAAAACTAAAGATTTCTAAGCAGGAACTTAATATCTGCGGTGCAAATCTAAGTCTTTCTAATCTTCAAAACGGTTCATTTTTGCTAACGGGCAGTATTCTTTCGATAGAATTTTCGAGGTAGATAAATGCTTTATTTAATACGGTTTCTTTGCGGTTTTGTTCGGGTAAAGGTTTACGGCGACGGCCCTGAAAGAATTTTAAACGTTCTAAACAAACGTGGTGTTTCGGTTTGGAACATTTCCGGTATTGGTAGCGTTATAGAGTTTAATATATTTATGCGTGACTATAAAGATATGATAATAATTCGCCACCAACTTGGAATGGACGTAAGTGTCAAACTAATGCACAAAAGGGGACTGCCGATTTATTTACGACGTCTGTGTACAAGGCCGGGCATTATTATTGGCATATGCCTGTACTTTCTAATCTGCTATACGCTTTCGCAGTACGTGTGGCTTATAGATATTAAAGGAAATCATACGTTATCGAAGGATGATATACTTTCTGTTTGTACAGAAATTGGTGTATTTTGCGGTACGAAAAGGACAGAGCTGGATACATACAATTTACCACAGCGCTTTGCAATGAAATTAAATAACGTTGCTTGGGCCTCCTTTAATATAGAAGGCTCTAAAATTACCGTAAATATTTCTGAAACTGAAGAATCAGAAAGAGATAATAATAAACATCCGCGTAATATTGTTGCATCGCACGATGGAATAATTAAAAAACTGGAAATTTCCTCCGGTAAAAAGCTTGCAGAAGTGGGTGACGTCGTTACAAAGGGTGATTTACTGGTTTCGGGTTTTATTGAATACGGAACAAACCTTCACACCGTGCGTGCCGAAGGCAAGATTATTGCAGAAACAAGAAGAGATTTTACCGAAAAAATCAGCAAAATACAAATAGTTAATAATGGTGATTACGAAATAGTCAGAAAAAATGTTTTTGAGTTATTCAGTTTAAAAGTGCCGCTATATTTGTCGGGTGTAGAAAATTATGAAAATACATACAAAAGTCGTCACTGTTTATCTGTTTTAGGAGTAGACCTACCTATGGGATATACCCAACGTGTTTACTTTATATCGGACGATAAGGAAATTGATATTGACAAAGATATGGCAGTATCGCTTGCTAAGTATAAAGTGTCGGAAAAACTGAGAAATATGCCTATAAACGAGGTTCTGAAATGTGAAACCGTTGTTCGTGAGGATACTGAACACTTTTTTGTTAAGGTTTCTGTTGTTTGTTTGGAGAACATAAGCGAATATATAGATTTACAAATTGTTTCTGATTGAAAAAACTCTTATAACGTGATATAATAACTTTGTATATAATTTTTGTACGGAGTGATATCTACGGAACAAATCATAAATATTGATCGAATAGAAGATATTATCAGCCTATTCGGAAGTTTTGATGAAAATATCAAAAAAATTGAAGAGAGATATTCGGTTTCAATTACCTCTCACGGCAGTTATGTCAGAATCAAAGGCGAACCCGAGGGTGTTTTGCCTGCCGTAAGGGCAACAAACAGTATACTGGGTATGATAGCTAATGGCGAAACTATAACCGATCAGAATATCGAATACGTGTTTTCTCTCGTTTCAGAAGGCGAGGAGCAGGAACTTTCGAAACTCAGCGATTCCGAATGTATATGTATTACCGCTAAAGGAAAGCCTGTTAAGGCTAAAACGCTTGGTCAGAAAAAATATCTTGAAGCAATTAAAAACAACACTATTACCATTGGTGTGGGCCCTGCAGGAACAGGAAAGACATATCTCGCTGTTGCAATGGCGGTAAAGGCTTTCAGAGCCAAGCAGGTTAACAGAATAATTCTTACAAGACCTGCGGTTGAAGCAGGAGAAAAGCTTGGATTTTTGCCCGGTGATCTTCAGTCTAAGGTCGATCCATACCTGCGTCCTCTTTACGATGCACTTTTCGATATGCTGGGAGCCGAAAATTTTCAGAAGTGTCAAGAGCGTGGTGACATCGAGGTTGCTCCTCTTGCATATATGCGAGGCAGAACTCTTGACGACAGCTTCATAATCCTTGACGAGGCTCAGAACACTACCTGCGAACAGATGAAAATGTTTTTAACCCGTTTAGGCTTTAATTCAAAGGCTGTCGTTACAGGAGACGTAACACAGACAGACCTGCCCGACGGTAAAAAGTCCGGCCTTAAGGATGCTGTTTCCGTTCTTAAAAAGGTGGACGATATTGCTATAATAAAGCTTAGCGCAAAGGATGTTGTGCGCCATAAGCTTGTTCAGGCTATTATAAACGCCTACGAAAAATCCGAGGAGCTAAAAAATAAACAAAATGGTAAAAATTAATTTTTTAAATCGTCAACGCAAAATTAAATTACCTCAAAACGTAAAACAGCTTGTGTTTGATGCTGTTAGTGCATCTCTTTTAACAGAAGAAATTAACTCTGATGTTGAGGTAAACGTCACATTTGTAAGTGATGCTATGATTAAAACAATCAACAGAGATTTCAGAAACATAAACAGGTCTACCGACGTCCTTTCTTTTCCCCTTGGATGTGATGGCGAATACGATATAAATCCCGAAAACGGTTGTATAATGCTGGGAGATATAATAATTTCCAGCGAGCACGCTGTAGCTCAGTCCGAAGAGTTTGGACATAGCCTTGATAGAGAAATCGGCTATTTAACCGTACATTCGATGTTTCATCTTTTGGGATACGACCACATTGACGAAGGCGAAGACAAAAAAATTATGCGTGCAAAGGAAGAATGTGCACTTAAAAAGATTGGCCTTGAAATAATATAAAATTTTCATTTTATCTTTTTCTAACCTAAAATAATTTAACGGAGATTATTATGAGTAAAACAAAATCTGCATTTATTGCAATAGTCGGAAGACCAAATGTTGGTAAATCTTCCATTATCAACAAACTTTTAGGACAGAAGATTGCCATAGTTTCGGACAAGCCTCAAACAACCAGAACCCGAATTATGGGTGTTGTTACTAAGGATGTGAATCAGTTTGTATTTGTAGACACTCCAGGTTTCCACAAACCCAGAAATACATTAGGCGAAAATATGATGAAGGCTGTTGGCAACGGTCTTAGTGACGTAGATGCGGTTATGCTTGTTGTGGAAGCTGCACCGAAATTTACATTCGATAAGGACAACCTTCCTGCTGCCGAAATCGAGCTGGTAAACGAAATCAAACGAAGAAAGCTCAAAGCTTTTCTGGTTATAAATAAAATTGACCTTCTTGAAGACAAGGAAGAACTTTTTGAAATTATAACTGCATATACAAAGTTGTATGATTTTGATTCGGTTATTCCTGTTTCTGCATCTAAAGGTGATGGTATAAGTATTATCACTAAGGAAGCTTCCGCTTATCTTAAAGATGCACCCCACTACTTTGGGGATGAGGACGTGACCGATCAAAGTGATAAGGTTATGGTCGCTGAAATGATTCGCGAAAAGCTTTTGCGTTCTCTCGATAAAGAGGTACCCCATGGCATTGCCGTAGATATTGAACGCTTTTTTGAACGCGACACAGCGACCGGCGAGCCGATTTTAGAGGTTGAAGCAACCATCTACTGCGAGCGCGAATCACATAAAGGCATCATAATCGGAAAAAGCGGTGCGATGCTAAAAAAAGTAGGCGCAGGGGCCAGAAAAGATATTGAAAACTTCTTTGGTATACGCGCCTCGGTTAAACTTTGGGTCAAGGTTAAAGAGGATTGGCGGAATCGCAGCGGACTTATTCACACGTTCGGTCTTGACTGATTTTTCCTATTATATTTTCATTCCTTCGAAGTACAATAATTATATAAACCTTTGGAGGATAATTTATGATAGATGAATACTGGAATAAATTTATAAGCGACGGTAAGATTGATTCTTATCTTGAATATAAAGAACATCTTAAAGCACAGGGTAGTGTTGACAGTGGAACAAACACAGTTTACGATAGACGGCCTGATTATTCGGGAACAAAATATTGGTGACAACGATAAGCTTGTCACCATTCTGTCACGCAATAACGGTGTTATTAGCGCTTATGCCGCAGGTGCTAAAAACATTAAAAGCAAAAAAGGTGCTGCCACAACGTTGCTATCTTATTCATCACTCACTCTAAAGAAAAAAGGGGAGTCATACAGAATTACTGAAGCTACGCCTATACAGGTATTTTTTAAAACGGGTAGTGATATTGAAGCCCTGTCCTTAGCTCAATACTTTTGTGAACTTACTCTATACCATGCAAACGAAGACGAAAACAGTGAAACTGTGTTGCGTCTTATTCTGAATGCTCTTCATTTTATTTGTGAAAAAAAGCGTAACATACATTTGATTAAGGCCATTGTAGAACTGAGACTTATGACGCTTATCGGATATATGCCTAATCTGGTTGCATGCAAAAAGTGTATGAATTTTGAAGAAGATATTATGTATTTTGATACGGCAGAGGGTTGCCTTTATTGTTCGGGGTGTGCCGCCTACGAACAGAGCTTTGCTGTTATAAATGCAACACTTCTTTCATCTCTGCGTCACATTGTTTATTCTGATTTCAATAAACTGTTTGCCTTTACCTTGCCTGATGATGCGTCCGTTGCCTTATCTGGTATTACTGAAAAATATCTTATAAATAAAACCGAGCAAAATATTAAAACTCTCAAGTTTTTTAATTCATTGTTTTAAGGAAATACATATATGTACGATTGTGAAAAATATTATAATTTGCTTGAACTTCCTGCCGTTCTTTCGCTGCTTTCTGAAAGAGCAACTGTAGGTGCAGCAAAAGATGCAGCATTAAAACTGCGTCCTTTTGCTGATATTCAAACGGTTGTTAAGGAACTCGATAAAACCGATGAAGCATATATTCTTTCGGCAAAATATGCATCACCATCATTTGGCAACCCTGTAGATCCTCAAGGTCTGCTTACAAGGGCAGAGGTTGGCGCAATTCTCAATATGTCCGAACTGCTTTCTGTTTCGGAATGCCTAAGGGTAATACGCACCGTTAAGGAATGGAGAAATAATATTTCCGATAGTGCGGTAACCCATCTTGCTGACTTGTTTTCTTTACTTTCTCCTAACAAGTTTCTTGAGGACAGCATCAATTCCGCTATTAAAAGCCCCGAAGAAATGCACGACAATGCTTCGCTGAAACTTGCAGATATTCGCAGAAAAATGCGTAGGGAAGCATCTATAATTAAAGACAAGCTCGATTCAATAGTTAAAAACCACGGAAGGGCTAAGTATCTTCAGGATGCCATTGTCACACAGCGCGATGGTAGATGGGTTGTTCCGGTTAAGGCGGAATATAAGAATGAAATCCCGGGTATCGTTCACGACACCTCCTCCAGTGGCTCTACTCTTTTCGTTGAGCCAATGAGTGTCGTGGAGTCAAATAATGAAATCAGAGTACTAATGTCGGAAGAGCGTGATGAGATAGAGAGAATTTTGGCCGAACTTTCTGCCAAGGTGTCCGATTTTAGTGAAACTATTAAAATTTCATACGCTGCTATTACTGAGCTGAATCTTGTCTTTGCAAAGGCAGATCTTGCTTATAGAATGAAAGCCACCATGCCAAGAATGAACAGCAGTGGAAGAACTGTGCTTAAATCTGCGCGACATCCTCTTATTGACCGCAACAAGGTTGTTCCTATTTCTGTCGCATTGGGTGTTGACTATGACACCTTGGTAATTACAGGTCCTAATACAGGCGGTAAAACCGTAACCCTTAAAACGATTGGTCTGCTTACCCTTATGGCGATGTGTGGACTTCTTATACCTGCTGATGAAGGTAGTGAAATTTCTTTCTTTGATAGAATTCTTGTAGATATTGGCGACGAACAGAGTATTCAGCAATCGCTGTCCACATTTTCGTCGCATATGGTTAATATTATTGAAATATTAAAGGAATCCGCAAACAAAAGTCTTGTACTTCTTGATGAGGTTGGCGGAGGAACCGACCCTGTAGAGGGTGCGGCTCTTGCCAAGTCGATTCTTATCACCTTATCCTCTAACGGCGCTAAGACTGTTGCCACTACACACTATCCTGAGCTTAAATCATATGCCATCGACACCGCAGGTGTTGAAAATGCATCCTGCGAGTTTGACGTTAAAACCTTAAAGCCAACCTACAGACTTCTTGTTGGAGTTCCCGGCAAGTCTAATGCGTTTGCAATTTCCAAAAAACTGGGTATACCCGAGGAAGTTGTAGCTATGGCGGACTCGTTTATTGCCGAGGACGAAAGGGAGCTTGACAAGGTTACCGAAGCGCTTGAGAGGGCACGTCAGTCTGCAGAGAACGAACGCAAGAAAAGCGAAGCTATGCGTATTGAAGCCGAGCGCGCTCTTGCTAAGGCTGAAAGAAGCCTTAAAGAGGCCGAAGAAAAGAAAGAGGCAATACTTTTAAAAGCCAAAAACGATGCTTCGTATATTATTGATAACGCCAGATATAAGTCTAACGGATTACTCGATGAGCTTGAGACTATGAAAAAGCAACTTAATGCTGAAAACGCTACCGAGCTTTACGGCAAAGCAAAGTCCTCGACAAAGCGTACTTTGGAAGAAATTGAAAGCGCATCTGACCCCGTAGCAGACAGATCTGACGAGCATTACGTTCTTGAGCGTTCCCTCATAGTAGGTGATGTTGTCAGACTAAGCGATCTAAACAAGACTGCGACGGTTGAACAAATCTCTAAAGATGGAGCTCGCGTTTTGGTTGCAATGGGAGGTCTTAAAACCTGGACCCCAATTACTAATCTTCGCCTTGAGAAAGCATTGGAAAAGGGTAAGAGCGTACCTAAAACCAGAAACGTTACCGGAGTTAAATCCAAGGCTGAACGTGATGTTAAATACGAGTTTGATATGCGTGGTATGACGGTCGACGAGGGAATTATGGAGCTGGACAGATATATAGATGGAGCTGTTCTTGCCGGAATACCCAGCCTTACTATAATACACGGAAAGGGAACAGGAGCACTTAGAAAAGCCGTGCATTCCTATCTTAAAACAAACAAGAACGTTATTACCTTCCGCTTGGGTGTATTTGGTGAAGGCGAGGCCGGGGTAACCATTGCCGAACTTAAGTCATAAAAAATAGCGTATGTACAAGATTGTACATACGCTATTTTTATATTACAAATCCGCCGTTGACTCCAATTATCTGTCCGGTAATGAAGCCTGCATCCTCTGAGGTTAGGAAAAGCGCGGTTGAGGCTACGTCGTTAGTTGTTCCGATTCTGCCCATCGGGGTAGCATCTACGATGGACGAGACATCTTCAATTGTTAGATTCTGATTCATTGTTGTATCTATAAGACCGGGGGTAATACAGTTTACGGTAATTCCGCTGGGACCGACCTCTTTGGCTAGGGCCTTGGTAAGACCTATAACACCGGCCTTTGATGCCGAGTATGCAACCTCGCAAGAAGCACCGACCTCGCCCCACATCGAAGAGATATTGAGTATAGAACCTGACTTTTGATTTATCATATGAGGAAGAACGGCTTGACAGCAGTTGAAAACTCCCGTGAGGTTTACTCCAATTATATCATTCCATTCCTGTTCGGAAAGATCGGTGAAAAGGGAATCGTTGGCGATTCCCGCATTGTTTATAAGTATATCGATAGAACCAAATTTATATAAAATTTCTTTCACCATCAAGTCAACTTCTAAGCGGTTTCTAACGTTGGCCTTGTATGCGATTACGCTGTACCCACTTTCTTTTAAAGACTTTTGAAGAAGAATGGCCGACTGAACGGAGTTGTGGTAATTCATAACAACGTTATATCCCTTTTCAGCATATCTGATAGCCATAGTTGCTCCAATGCCTTTTGAAGCACCTGTAATAAGAACTGTTTTACTCATAATAGACCCCTTTTTATGTTTTGTTAAGTAATTATATCATAAAAAAACTTTTTTGAAAAGAGGGAAGTGTGTACACAACGGATTGGGTTACATAATACTTTAATTCGTATATCTTGTGTGGTTTACATAAAAAGTTTACATAATATTTAATAAAGGCTAATTTTTTGGTTGACATAAAATCTTTTATGTTGTATAAATATATATACTTACGAAACTATTGTATATAGGCGGTTTTTATGACGGAATATAAAATCGGATTTATTGGCGCAGGTAATATTGCAACGGCAATTTTCAGTGGGATTGTCACCTCGGGTTACATAAAACCTCAAAATGTTTATTGCTTTGACCCGGACGAAAATAAGACTTCTATTTGGGCAGATAAAGGAGCAAAAACCTGTGCTTCGGTCGAAGAACTTGTTTTAACGTGTGATTTTGTATTCTTGACGGTAAAACCACAGATTTATTCTTCTGTGCTGACTACGATAAAAAATGTTGCGCAAAATACCTGCTTTGTCGATGTTGCTGCCGGAATTTCCATTTCTTATGTTAAACAGACTCTCGGTTTTGATGCTCCTGTTGTTCGTGTAATGCCTAATACTCCGCTGATGTACGGAATGGGTTCTTCTGCTCTTGTTAAGTGTGAACCTGTTACCGATGAACAATTTAGTTTTGTTAAAGGCTGCTTTGACAGTTGTGGTGTGACCGCCGTCGTTGATGAGGACTGTATCAATACGGTTATTGCAGTAAGCGGCAGCGCGCCTGCCTACATTATGCGATTTGCTAAGCTGTTTATTGATTATGCTGTTGTAAACGGTATTGATAAGCAGTCGGCAGAAAATCTCGTGCTGCAAGTTTTTGCAGGTAGTTCTGAAATGATAAAAAGAAGTGAGTTATCCGTATCACAGCTTATTGATATGGTTACATCGCCCAACGGCACTACTGCTGCCGGACTTGCCAGTCTAAATGAAAGTGATTTTGACGGTTCTGTTAAACGCTGCTTCGAGGCAACAATAAAGCGTGCTGAGGAGCTTTCTAAATAAGAATACTCGTCCATTCATGCGCATACAATGTATAAAAAACATTGGAGGACTTGTTATGCGCAGGAAGAAAAGAATTATTGGCTTTGGTTTCAACAAAATTTCACCCTACATTTCTTTTGGCATTTTTGTTGTATTGTATATTGTTGGGGTATTGGTCGGAACCTTAACGGTCGGCCGTTCTCGCCCCTTTAACGAGCTGATACGGAATTATATTGGTAATTATGTTGAGGTAAGGAGCAGCGGAAATTTTTTCGAAATGTTCGCTGATGCGGTTTTATCTGTTTTTCCATATTTTGTATTTGTTTTTCTGCTTGGTACCGCTGTAATAGGCTTTGTGGCAGCTCCGATAATGCTTATTCTGAAGGGAATTAGCTTTGGTGCTATTGCGGGCTATCTTTACTTTACATATAAACTCGAAGGTATAATATTTTCTCTTCTTATAGTTTTACCTGTTTCGATGGTGGCTGCTTTCGGACTTGTT
>JAXJWR010000340.1:0-2323 GCA_036307905.1 Acutalibacteraceae bacterium | reverse complement strand
CTGCTCGTCAATGAATTTGGCGGCAAGCTCGGGAGTGGTGATGCGCTCCATGGAATCGGGACGGACATTGTTCATACGAATTCCTCCATATTTAAAGTCAAAAAATATTTATACTATATTTTACTCCATAAAATAATATATGTAAAGAAAAAAGTAAATAAAATTTTTACAAAATTTATTGAACCCACGGGCGCTGAATTATAGAATTTTATTTGTAAAGTTAAGTTTTTTTGCGGTCAGGGTCAATAAAACAGCCCCCACAGCGCCGACGGCACCTTGAATAATATTCCCGGGAACGGAAGCCCAGGCTCCGTTTCCGTATATGAACAGTTCGAAACCGAGGTAGGCGCAAACCATAAGAAGTTCGCACGTTATGGCGCCGACACATGCTTTTAAAGGTAAGACTTTCTGATTTTTGGTGAAGAAACAGAAGATTACTGACATTATCCCTTTAATGAAAAAGGTTACGGGTGCGTATATTGTCCATCCAAGAGTCAGGTCGGCCAGAGCAGAGCCCACAGCGGCGGCGCAAAAACCGTATACGGGGCCTAAAAACAGTCCCGAAAGAAGCACGAAGCAGTCTCCAAGGTTTGCGTAGCCGAGCCCGAGCGGAATAGAAATAAATGTGGTGGTAACGTAAATTGTCGCCGCAAAAAGGCCCGCGAGAACAGTTTTGTAAATTCGGGATTTTTTCATAGGATCGCCTTCAAAAAAATATGATAGTCACATTATATCACTTTGCATTTAAAAAGTAAAGTTTTTTGTATTGATTTTTAAAAGGTGGGTGATATAATTAAAAAACGGGAGGTGACTGCAGTATGCCGCAGCATAGTGGTGATATGAAATTTTCAAAAGGCCCTGTCTGGAAATGCATTATGGCACAGGCCGTTCCTCTTACGGTTGCACAGCTTGTACAGCTGCTGTACAACGTTGTGGACAGAATATACATAGGCCATATGGACGGAGATAACAGTCTGCCCCTTACCGGTGTAGGCCTCACCTTTCCCATAGTAACCCTGATAATGGCTTTTTCGGCTCTCTTCGGTCAAGGCGGAGCACCACTTTTTTCAATGGCGATGGGTGCTGGTGATAATCAAAAAGCCTCTCGGATAATGGGTAACTCCTTTAGCTTGCTTCTGCTTAGCGGAGCGGTTTTGACCCTTGCGGGGTATCTTTTCTGCCGCCCCGTGCTTTTTGCTTTCGGCGCGGGAGATGCCTCCTACGTTTATGCCGAGCAGTATCTGCACGTATATCTGGCAGGCACGGTGTTTTCTATGGTCGCCACGGGAATGAACCCCTATATAAATGCTCAAGGCTTTCCGAAGATAGGTATGTTCTCGGTGCTTATAGGCGCAATTTCCAACATCATTTTAGACCCTGTTTTCATTTTTGTTTTAGATATGGGTGTGCGCGGTGCCGCCCTGGCAACCGTAATCAGCCAGATTCTGTCTTGCGGCTGGGTGCTGTTGTTTCTTTTCGGGAAAAAAGCAAATCTCAAGCTGAAATTCGAAGATATGAAGTTAAAGCTGTCCACGGTGGCAGGCATATTCAAACTGGGACTTTCTAATTTTATTGTTCACGGAACCAACTGTCTCGTGCAGGTGGTATGCAATTCCACCCTTCAAAGCTTCGGCGGAGATATTTACGTCGGAATTATGACGGTGGTAAGCTCTGTCCGCGATATATTTGTCCTTCCAATAAACGGAATTATCAGCGGTTCGCAACCGGTGATAAGCTTTAACTACGGGGCAAAAAATTATAAAAGGGTGCGTTCGGGAATACTTTTTAATACTCTTATGGGCTCGGGGTATACCGCCCTTGCCTGGCTTCTCGTACTCCTTTTCCCGGGCCTGTGGTTCGGAATATTTTCGGGAGACCCTGCAGTAACGGCCGACGGCATACAAATGCTGAAAATATACTTCTTCGGCTTTGTGTTTATGGCCCTTCAGTTTGCGGGACAGTCGACCTTTCAATCTCTCGGAGATGCAAAACACGCCATATTTTTCTCCCTTTTCAGAAAGGTGATAATAGTAGTGCCTCTGACCATAGCTTTGCCCTACGCAGGACTGGGCGTTATGGGGGTATTCCTGGCCGAACCGATTTCCAACATAATCGGCGGAACCGCCAGTTTTACAACAATGATGCTTACAAGATACAAAGAAATAAACCGAAAATCAAAAGATGTGTGAATCGAGCGGTTCACACATCTTTTTTGTTACATCTTCTTAAATACTTTCATTTCGCTGGTCTGGTCGTGGTCGCAATTCTGGAAGATTCCCAGATTCATAAGGGTATCGCCGCCGTAAATCTTTCCTGTGGCGAG
>JAXJWR010000339.1:0-4632 GCA_036307905.1 Acutalibacteraceae bacterium | reverse complement strand
GGGTAAGACCACCATCTTCAATCTGCTGACCTGCGTTTACAAGCCCACCGTAGGCACCTTCTTCCTGGACGGCGAGGAGATGAAGAATCTGACTCCCGACAAGATCAATCAAAAGGGCATCGCCCGTACCTTCCAGAATATCCGTCTGTTTAACAATATGACGGTTATCAGAAACGTTATGGTAGGCCTTCACAACCAGCCCGAATTTAAGTGCGGCGTTATCGCCAGCATATTCCGTCTACCCTCCTTCTTCCGTACCGAAAAGGCTATGAGAGAAAAGGCAAAGGAAATTCTAAGAATAGTAGGTCTTGAGGAAGAAAGAAACAATCTTTCCTGCAACCTGCCCTACGGAAAACAGCGCAAGCTGGAAATTGCCCGCGCTCTGGCCACCAATCCAAGACTCCTCTGCCTTGATGAGCCTGCCGCAGGTATGAACCCCAACGAAACGGCCGAGCTTATGGATATAGTACGTCTTATCCGCGACAAGTACGACGTTACAATTCTTCTTATCGAGCACGATATGAAGTTCGTTTCGGGCCTTTGTGACGAAATCACAGTTCTTAACTTTGGTACCGTTTTGGCACAGGGAACTCCCGACGTTGCCCTTAACGACCCCGAAGTTATAAAAGCATATATAGGAGGATAACGCTATGGCTCTTTTGGAAGTTAAAGATTTAAAGGTTAACTATGGCGTTATCACCGCACTGAAGGGTATCAGCTTCGAGGTAAACGAGGGTGAAATCGTTACCCTTATCGGTGCAAACGGCGCAGGCAAAACCACCACAATGCAGTCGGTAATCGGCCTTATTCCTTCCTGTGGCGGAACGGTCACCTACGACGGCAAGGATATAACAAAAACCCCTTGCCATAGAATCGTACATCTGGGTATGTCCCAGGTTCCTGAGGGACGTCGTGTGTTCCAGGAGCTTACCGTTTACGAAAATCTGATGATGGGCGCCTATTCTCAGGGTAAAAAGGCAAACTTTAAGGATGATATCGAAAAGATTTACGAGCGTTTCCCCCGTCTGGCAGAACGCAGAAATCAGATTGCGGGAACCCTTTCGGGCGGCGAACAGCAGATGCTGGCTATGGGTCGCGCCCTTATGTCCCATCCTAAGCTTCTAATGCTGGACGAACCCTCTATGGGTCTTTCCCCCCTCCTTGTTGACCAGGTTTTTGAAATTATTAAAGACATCAACAAGGACGGAACAACCATCCTGCTTGTAGAACAGAATGCAGGTAAATCCCTTGCGATTTCCGACCGTGCCTATGTTCTCGAAACAGGAAGTATTGTCCTCACCGGAACGGGGGCAGAGCTTGCCGCCTCCGACGAGGTTAAAAAAGCCTATCTGGGCGGTTAATTAAAATACGGCGTGGGGTTTTCCTGCGCCGTTTCGTTTAGGCTGACAAGAGTAGAAGGAGATGTTTTATGAAAATTGCAGTTATAACAGGTGCATCCAGCGGAATGGGACAGGAATTTGTCCGTCAGCTTAAAGCCGAGGAAAATTTCGACGAAATCTGGGTCATCGCCCGCAGAGCCGACCGTCTCGAGGCCTTAAAAGAGGAGCTTGGCGACCGACTTCGCCCCATTTCCCTTGACCTTACAAAGCAGGAAAGTTTCGATGAATACAAGGCTCTTTTAGAGGCCGAAAAACCGCAGGTGGCCGTGCTGGTAAATGCCAGCGGCTACGGCAAGTTCGATGCCTTTTTAAATCTTGCCTTGGAAGAACAGCTTGGAATGATTGACCTTAATTCCAAAGCCCTCACCGCTATGACCTATCTCACCCTTCCCTATATGGAAAAGGGGAGCAGGGTATATCAGATAGGCTCGCTGTCCTCCTTCCAGCCTGTGCCCTATATCGGGGTGTACGGCGCATCTAAGGCTTACGTTCTCAGCTTTACAAGGGCAATAAATGCCGAGCTTCGTCACACGGGCATAAAAATGATGGCGGTCTGCCCAGGCTGGGTAAAAACCGAGTTTTTCGACCGTGCCGTGGTGGACGAAGGGGTTATTACCTACTATAATCAGTTTTTCACCGCCGAGCAGGTGGTAAAACGCGCCCTTCGTGATATGAAAAAGGGCAAGGACGTTTCGGTGGTAGGCCCAATGATACGGGGTCAGGTGCTGCTCACAAAGCTGCTGCCCCACCGCCTTGTTATGAAAATCTGGCTTCGCCAGCAGAAGAAAAAATAAATATGCAAAGGAGTTACCGCTCCCTCGTATAACATACAAAGCCTGCTTTGTGTGTTACGATAAAAGAAAAAGGGTGATTTTATGGCAAGACCTATTTATTTTACAAACAATCCCTGTGAATACGGTGCGGTTCGGGTGTACGTTACTAACAACCCCTACGAAACCGGGGTTATAGACGTTTATCCCACCAACAACAGAAATGAGTATGGTGTCATAGTCGGATACAGAACCAACAATCCGCACGAATACGGAGTAATCCGCGTTTATCTTTCTAACAGCAGATATTAAAAAATCAGTGAAGTGATTGTATGAGACCGCTTAAGCAACAAATTAGTATTACGGTTGACAGCGACCTGCTCGAAAAGGCGAAAAAACTTGCCGAATACGACGATCGGTCTCTGTCACAGTTTATAAACATCGCTCTTAAAGAATATATAAAAAATATCGAAACAAATAAAAACGCACAGTAAATATGCAAGGTAAAACAAGGCAGGGTACGATTATCGTATTCTGCCGTTTGATTTTGTGAGATTTTCCCTGCCGCTCCTCAAAACAAAGACATAAAAACAGCAGGGGAGGGGTTTCCTCTCCCGCCAATATTATGCTTGCAATTTATAAATAAAGTAGTAAAATAAAAATGAAAAATCAAAAAAAGAGGCGAAATTTCAAATGGATTACGGTCTTATTTTCGACCTTGCTATAATTCTTTTTACCTGCAAGGTGCTATCCATTTTTATGCGGCATTTAAAAATTCCCCAGGTTGTGGGACAAATAATAGCTGGACTGCTGGTGGGCGGAAACCTTCTGGGTATTGTCCAAAGCAGTGAACCCCTTGTCTTTATGGCCGAAATCGGTGTTTTGATGCTCATGTTTTCGGCTGGCCTGGAAACCGACCTTAAGGAAATAAAATCAACAGGGCTAGTATCCTTGTTTGTGGCGGCAATGGGAGTTATTGTACCCCTTGCGGGCGGATTTTTACTCTTTTCCGCCTTTTACGGCTTCGGTGCCGTAGGCTCCGACAAGTTCTGGACGGCTGTATTTATCGGCGTTATTATGACCGCCACCTCGGTTGGTATTACGGTAGAGGTCCTCAGGGAGCTTGGAAAACTAAAAACCAAGGCAGGCACCATTATACTCAGCGCCGCCATTATAGATGACGTTATCGGCATCGTGCTGCTTGCCTTTGTTTCGGGTCTTAAAAATTCTCAGGGCGGAGCGAGCGAAGCACTTATGGTAATTCTCCGCACCCTGTTGTTTTTTGTTTGCGCTGCGGTGGCAGGTGTAATTTTACATAAGCTTTTTTACTGGCTGGAAACCTACCGCCCCCATACCCACCGCGTGCCCATATTCAGCCTGGTTACCTGTCTTATATTTTCGTGGGCGGCCGAGGCGGTTTTCGGTATTGCCGATATTACCGGCGCGTTTGTTGCAGGTGTTATAATCCGCACGGTAAAATCTGCCAGTGACTATACCACCAGAAAGCTGGACGTCAGCTCCTATATGATTTTTACCCCCGTCTTTTTTGCGGGTATCGGAATAAAGGTTACCATAAATTTTGCCAACATTACTCCGCTGCTTATAACCTTTGCGGTCTGTTTTGCGCTTGTGGCAATGCTTTGTAAGCTGGCTGGATGCTATGCCGCGTCGCGACTTTCAGGCTTTAAAAATAAGGACGCCCTTCGAATCGGCGCGGGAATGATGGCTCGAGGCGAGGTTGCCCTTATAGTTGCCACCAAGGGAGCAGAGGCAGGGGTGCTTAGCTCGGAATACTTTATTGCGGTTATCGCCCTTATTATAATTTCTTCAATAATAACCCCAATAGCACTAAAACTGCTTTATAAAAACGATGTTGCGGAGGAACCGGTATGAGAAAACTTGTAGGACTTTCCATAGGCACGTATCAGTGGCGCTACGGCGACAGAGAAGCGCTTAGAATCGCTAAAGAAATCGGCTGTGACGCGGTAGACTTTACCGTCGAGGAGCAGGAGCCCGACAAGGAAGGCTGTATTTACGCAAAGGGCGAGGATTTTGTACGACAGTATTACTCGGAGCTTGGCGAATATGCAAAGGAACTGGGTCTTATAATTTCCCAGACCCACGGCCGCTGTGCATCCTATAATAAGGACGAAGAATGGAATAAGGTCACCCTTGAAAAAACCAGACTCGACCTTATAGCAACGGCGGCTCTCGGTGCGCCTGTTTTGGTTGTACATAACGTATCAACAGGCAGAATGGGTGTGGAAACTCCGGCCGAGGAAATGCAGGCCCGAAGCCTTAAAATGTGGAGCGATATGCTTCCTTTCGCAAAAAAATACGGTGTAAAAATAGCCACCGAAACCTTTGGCGATTCTCCTGACCACGGTTGCTGTGACTTCTTCGGCCAAAACGAGGAATTTAAGAAAAACTATTTTGCGGTAAAAAGCGGAGAGTATGGCGAG
>JAXJWR010000338.1:0-2058 GCA_036307905.1 Acutalibacteraceae bacterium | reverse complement strand
TCATAGAGCTTATGAACCTCGTTGGATACGATGCCGTTACTTTGGGAAATCACGAGTTTGATTTTCGCTTGGACAGACTCCAAGAGTTGGTTGATATAATGGAAACAAAGCCGGTTTGCTGTAACTTCCAGGAAATTGGCAAGGATACTTCGTATTTCGACCCGTATAAAATCGTATCTTATGGAGACGTAGATATCGCATATATCGGCATAACAACACCGTCTACAATCTCATCGTCTTCACCTGCTCAATTTAAGGATGAAAACGGTAATTATAAATATTCCTTCAATCCTACCACCTTGTACGAGGTTGTTCAGGAAAACATTGATGCGGCGGAGGCAGAAGGAGCAGATTACATTATTGCAATTTCTCATATCGGATACGCGGAGGACGAAATATACGGAGATTTGGAGGACGTTGAAGATCTGATAAAAAACACTGACGGACTTGACGTTGTTCTCGACGCACATTCTCATAGCGTAATAGAGGGTATGGAAATAACAGATAAAGAAGGCAACGAAGTCCTTCTAAGTTCCACCGGTACAAAGTTTGAGAATATCGGCAAGCTGACGATTTCGAATGGTGAGATTAAAACCGAGCTCATCAAAACAGAGGATTATCAGGGAACCGATCCTATTGTTGATGCCAAACTTAATGAAATAAATGGGGAATATGCAACGCTTGGAGAACGTAAAGTTGCATTTAGTCAGGTCGATCTGATCACCCACGATGCAGACGGCAACCGCCTCGTGCGCAAGCAGGAGACTGCTCTTGGCAACCTGTGCGCCGATGCCTTCAGAGGCGTTATGGGCGCAGACATCGGTTATATAAACGGCGGAAACCTCCGCTCGCCCATTGAGGCAGGCGACGTCACCTTCAATAATATACTTGACCTCTTGCCCTTCAACAATTCTGTCGTTGTATCAGAGATCAGCGGGCAGACTCTGAAGGATATGATGGAAATGGCTATGAAAACCTGGCCCGAGGAGAACGGCGCATTCCCGCACCTTTCGGGAATGAGATTTTCGGTAAACACGGCGATAAAGTCTTCGGTCGTATTGAATGACGAAGAAGAATTTGTCAGTGTTTCGGGACAGTATCGAGTGTACGATATAGAGATCTTTAACAAAGAAACTAACGAATACGAGCCGCTCGACCTGACTAAGACCTACACGATAGCAGCCACTAACTACTACCTGCTTGAGTACGGAAGCGGTATGACGATGCTGAAGGATGCAAAAATCATTCAAAACGAAGGAATGCTTGATGTCGAGGCACTTGAACGGTATATTGTTGAAGCACTTGACGGGACAATCGGCGAAGAATATGCCGAAGTGAAAAATAATATTACCTTTACGGAAGGGATAATTGAAGATCCCGCGGATAACAACAATCAGGAAAACAACGATCAAGAAAGCCAGGAAAATAACAATCAAGGTGAAAACGATCAGAAGCAACCGAAGGATACAATTTATATTGTATGGATTATAGTGGCAGTGGTTGGTGTTACAATCTTGATTGTGCCGGTAATCGTTATTAAAAAGAGACGATAAGTACTCTTTCGATATAAATGCTTTTATGTGTTAAAGATATGGAGCAGCATATTCTCTGCGTAATCTATTATAACGATTTTCAAAGGATGTTGCTTCGGCAGCATCCTTGTTTTTTATACAAAATAAGAAAGAACCCACGGAGGGTTCTTTCTTATTTTAAGAAATCGCTTCTAAATTCCTGCTCTCTAAAGCAGCAGCCTTGACGGTTGAGTTCGGCAACCTTGATTGCAACAAGGTTAATATCAGATCGCATAGCTCTTGCGATTTGTTGAACGTCAAAACCTCGGTATATATACTCCTTTATCTCATCATCGGGGAGCATAAGCTGCGCGGCGAACAGATTAGCTTCATATTCCATTCGATTCTCACGCATATCAAAAAGATTGAACTCTTGAAATCCACCTGCTTGTATTGCTTCTTGTTTGTGTAATAGATGATGACCGAGCTCGTGTCCGAATACGATCTCTCGGACAACGGGGTGAAGGCTATCGTTTATAAATATGAT
>JAXJWR010000337.1:0-1970 GCA_036307905.1 Acutalibacteraceae bacterium | reverse complement strand
CTGAAGCTGTGCAACGCTATAGCCTATACCTCCGGTTTCGGTATCGAAGGAGGTGATGTCTCCGTTTTCGTCATAAGCATAACGATGATCGTAAATATCAAGACAAACAACACGGGTTGTTTTACCGTTTTTCTGAATGTCATAATAATAGTACTTCGAGATTTCCTCACCGGTGTAAGGATCGGTATAGCGGCTGTCACGCACAACGTCTTCGGGAACAAATTCTTTGATAACTCCGTCGTTCCAGTGGCGGTCGCTGATTACCTCAGCTAAAACTTTGGAATATCCAACGCCCATAGCATTATAATAGAGGGACTGCATTTTGTTGTCGTCGTGATTTCCGGGAAGCACGAACACCGGTTTTTCGCTTTGCTTTAAGGGTGCCAATACCTCCTGTATCTGACTTATAACAAATTCACGAACAGAGAGGGTTTCGCCCTTTGCCTCTGCAGCGTTCTTTGCCTCCTGATAAAGCGGGCTGTCGGGTGTTTCGTAGCCGTTTATTATGTCTCCGCCAATGGCAATAAAGTCGATATTGTCATCGGAATTGGCCGTTTTAACAACTGCTGTCATCTGCTCGACAAGACGTTTTGCACGAAGCTTAACCTCGGCGGAGGATTCGTAAGCTTTCATCTGGCTTGTAAGGTAAGCACCGGTGTGAATATCGGTAATAAAGATATAGTTCACCGCATCTTTAGATAATGAGGCAAGCTGCTTTGTCGCTACCTCCATCTGAACGTCGTACATCGTGTCGTAGAGGTCTACCTTAGAGCCTGCATACAGCAGATTCGCAGATTCTACCGGAACAGAAACCGTAACGTCGTCGAAGGTTCCATTTACAATCTCTATGCGGATGTAACCGCTCTGCGACATAGTATAGTTTTTAACGACCGTAGCAGCGCTTATCCAAGAAAGCTTATCGTTGTATACGTCAACTCGGCTCATATTAGCGGTAGAGTTAATTACGGCTCCTGCGGGAAGATGAATGAAGAAGCTATCGTCCCATCCCTCTGCATAGGGTGTTCTGTTACCCTGGAAGGTATAGGCGTTAGTGGACTCGTTATAAACTACGTAGGAGTCCTTCTCGATAAGAGAAGAAAGAACTATGCTTTCTTCCACAGCATCTTCTGCATCTGCTGCTGAGGACGTTAAGTAGTCGGTGTAATATACATCCCCGTTTGTGAGCTTAACGTATCCGCAGGCCTTGAATTTATAGGTATCGTCTGCTGCAACCCCGTCGAGAAGCACGGAATACACGGTGAGACCTGTTACTATATTTCTGCTAAAGTATTTCGACCTATCGGCAGAAACCTTGAATACTCCGTTATCCCCTGTGGCGTCTACGGTAAGGTTTGCGACGTTGTCTGCGCCTGTTACAATTACGCCGTGCTCGGCAATGGTATAATCCACGCCTTCAATAGCAAGCTTATCGTCTCCGCCGCAGTTATAGGACATCATAAAGCGTATTCCGTTTTCGGTTTTTACTGCTTTAAGGCCTTCGGTTACGGCAGATACCGTAATGGTATCAACGTAGATTATCGCTCCCTCTTCAGATTCTGCTACAATAGCCAATGTGTATCCGCGATTGAAGTCAACGGGATTTTCTGCACGAACAAGAAGTTCGAGAGATTGCCAATCGTCGCCAACAACGAGAGAGTTTGTGCTGCTAACGCTGATATTCTCTCCGCAGGCAACGTTGCCTGCTTCGGCAGTTCCTACAGCAAGGTTTGCAGCCTTATCGGTTTTGTATTTAAGAGAAACCTTATAGGTGCGACCAAGCTCTATATCGAAGTTGTATTTATTCTTAATCTCTGCCGCAGTAGTTTTACCGTCTGTGAGGTCGAGTTTTAGTGAAGAAGTTCCGGAATAAGACTCCTCGGTTGTAATAGAGGCGTATCTGCTATTAAGGCTCATTCCCTGAGAAATTTCGATATATTCGTCGAAGCCGGCAAAGCCTACCTGATTTTCTG
>JAXJWR010000336.1:0-1506 GCA_036307905.1 Acutalibacteraceae bacterium | reverse complement strand
TTTTAGGTAAGTCCCTTCGTCAATCACTCAGTCTTTTTGCTACGCAAAAATCCAGCTCCCTTTACACAAGGGAGCCTTCGGTTTCCGTTGGTTTTTATCAAATTTGGAATATTTCGCGCTGCAGGCACATTTCCCTAGGCCCTAGGCCTTTGGCCCTTGGCCCTATACTGAAACCTACTTATCTTCCTCAATCATCAGCAGGCGGTTGTATTTTGATATACGCTCACTCCGGCAGGGCGCTCCCGTTTTTATCTGAGATGCTCCTGTTCCCACCGCAAGGTCGGCAATAAAGCTGTCCTCGGTATCCCCCGAGCGATGCGAAATAACCGTTTTATAGTTGTTTTCCCTTGCGAATTTTATGACCTCCAGGGTTTCGGTCAGGGTTCCTACCTGGTTGGGCTTTATGAGTATGGCATTGGCGGCACCTGCTAAAAGTCCTGCCTTAAGCCTTGCGGTATTGGTAACGAAAAGGTCGTCCCCCACAAGCTGAACCTTTTCTCCGATGCGCTTTGTAAGCAGCGAAAAATTCTCGAAATCGTTATCCCCTATTCCATCCTCCAGAGAGGCTATGGGATACCTTTTTACAAGCCCCTCAAAATAGGCCACCAGCTCCTCGCCGTCCATTTTTTTATCCTTCTTCGGCATACGGTAAATGCCCGAATCGGTATACCATTCGCCTGCGGCGGCATCAAGACAGATTTTTACCCTGTCGGTGTCGTAGCCTGCCTTTTGTATGGCCTCGCAGATAAGCTCCAGCGCCTCCTCGTCACCCTTAAGGTCGGGCGCAAAGCCTCCCTCGTCCCCTACCGAGACCGAGCGGCCCTTGGCCCTTAAAAGCTCGCCCAAGGCGTGGTAGATTTCTGCACAGATTTCCATACTTTCCCTGAAACATTTTGCCTTTTGGGGCTGTATCATAAATTCCTGAATATCCAGATTGTTGGAGGCATGGGCGCCGCCGTTTAAGATGTTCATCATAGGCAGGGGCATATGAATTTTGCCCTCGTCCCCCAAAAGATGCCTGTAAAGCGGGATTTGCCTTTCGGCCGCGGTGGCCTTTGCGGCGGCAATCGACACCCCTAAAATAGCATTTGCGCCAAGATTTTCCTTGTTTTCGGTGCCGTCAAGCTCCAGCATAATTTTATCTAACCCATATTGGTCCTGACTGTCGTGACCGACAAGGGCAGGGGCAATTATATCGGTAACGTTGGAAACCGCCTTTCGCACACCCTTGCCCAAAAGTCGTTTTCCGCCATCCCTCAGCTCGTGGGCTTCAAACCGTCCCGTAGAGGCGCCCGAAGGCACCAGCGCAAAGCCTTCTCCGCCCTTTTCGGTGAATAGTTTTACACCGACTGTGGGGCATCCTCGGCTGTCGAAAAGTTCGTATGCTTTAATTTTTACTATCTTACTCATTTTGCTTCCTCCTTGTTTGTTATTTTTTGCCCAAAACTTCAAAATATTTACTTAAAATTTTGCTTTTGTTTTTTAAGTATTTATGTTATAATGTAT
>JAXJWR010000335.1:0-3577 GCA_036307905.1 Acutalibacteraceae bacterium | reverse complement strand
GCGTCGCCGTTAGCACGTGCCCAAATAAAGGTTCTGGGGTAGGTTGCGCCGGCATGCCAGAAATCGGTAGAGAGGCCGGGCATATTGTCAAGGGCAGAAAAACCTATCATCTGACGATTAGAAAGTTTTGTGAAGTTGAATACGGTATAATACTTTGTTACGTCGTATTCAAGGCTTCCGTCACCGTTGGTATCGATTCCGTCGGAATCGTAGATATAGGCAGCAGTGTTGTCGCGGAAATAAGCATCGGTATAAACATTGTTTACCTTATACATATTGCCGAAATGGGTTGCATAGCCCGCATTGGCAGCCTCTTCGGTGGTATATTTTTTTGCAGGTGTGGAGGTTGTAAAGGGCTGGTAGCCGATGCTGAAGCAGTTTGCGGCATCAACCATAGAACCCCAGGAGGTACCTACAAGACCGTAAGTATGGGTGATACCGACGAGTTTTCCGTAGAATCCGCAGTTTCTGAGTGTTACTCCGTTAGTATAGCCGAAAAGTCCGCCAACAGAATAGGAGTCTTTAACTACGTTTTTCTTGTTAACTACGGTAACGGTTTCGTCAATTACGATGTTTTCGGCGGTTCCTGCAAAGGTAGAGGATATAGCGCCCATAAAGCGTCCGCCAACAGCGTAGCTTTTAGAAATTGCAAGATTTTTAACAGTACCGGAAGAAACACCGGGAATAAGGCCTGCGGTGGTTTCGGTCATTTCGGGAGAATACCAAAGACCGTATATAACGTGGCCGTTTCCGTCGAGAGTACCTCTCCACTGCATATTATTTGTGAATCCATTGTATTTGGCAGCCTCTTCATCTGTACCGGTAAACCAAACGTTGGGTGTATAGGCATCGTCCAGAAGGGTTCCGTCGCTCCAATTGATTTTATTCACATCGTTTATGTAGATGTCGCGTACAAGCTTATAGTATTTTCCGCCGCCGAGAGCAACTGCGTGAGCAAGCTGTCCCAGGGTCTTGATTTCGTAGGCGGTAGCTTCACTTGCACCGTCACCGGCAGCGAAGGGTTCTGCAAGGCCGCTCCAGCCTTCAACCTCTCCTGCGAAGGCTTTAAGAACGGGATAGCCTTCTGTAGCAACAAAGGCATCACCTAAAACCATAGCGTTGCCCTCGGTTACCTTACCGATCATTTTATTTGTAGAAAGCTGGGTTGCACCGGTGGACGCAACGGTGGTATAGCAGTTTTCGGAATATACGGGTTTATGGTTACCCATAAGCTTGCCGTTGTTGCTAAATACATTTCGCATATCGTAGTGGTTGCTCCAACAGTCGCCAACTAGACCGCCACGATGTTCGACACTTAGTGTTGCAAGAGAATAGCAGTTTTTGATTTTGTATATCTCGGTCAGCTGTCCACCGCCAATAAGGGCGCCGACATCGTAGCCCTTAAGGGTTACGCCGGAGCCGACATAGCACTCTTCGAGATAGCCTTTAAGGTGATTGCTCTGACCGTTTCCGACAAACGTACCAAAGGAATAGTTGGTATAGGCTTCCATATACGCCTTGTCAATGCCCAGTCGGCTGATTTTAGCCTTGCTTGCACTGGGAATAAGACCATATCCTGTGGTTAAACTGCCTGTGAAACCTTCGGCCTCGCTTTTCTTATAATATAGACCGTAGATTACGTGACCGTCACCGTCGATAGAACCGTTGAAAGCTCTGGCACATTCGGTGGCAGAATACCACTCGTTAGGGGTGTATCCTTCTACGGGTTCGCCTGAAGTCCAGTCGATTTTGGAAATATCGTTAAGGAAGATATCTGCTGTAAGCTTGAAGTTGGCATTGCCGTTTGTGGCGATTGCCCAAGCAAGCTGCTCGGCAGTTGCTATTTCGTAAGGCGATTCTGCAGTTCCGTTACCCTTTGTGGGATAGGCCGTAGTACCGTTCCATACCTTGCCGGGTGTTGCAACGCTATTGAAAGCATCTGCAAATGCGGCAGGAACGGGGAAACTTTCGGTAGCAACAAAGCCATTACCGAGATTGGGCATTTTAGCAAGGTTTAAAAGAGCATCGGTTCCCTGCATATTTTCAATAGAAACAAGGGTGGCACTGCTTGGCGAATAGCCACGACGGGACTCGTAATTGTTGGTGAAGCTTCCGCCCATAGAGTTGTTTCCGTAAAGAGGAACAATAGAATAGCAGTTGTCGATACGCTCGTCATCACTGCCCCACATATCGCCAACCAAACCGCCGTATCTGCCTCTGCCGTTATCTACAAAGTTATCGGCAAGACAAACGCAGTTTTTGAACTTCAGTGTAACACTATTTCCGTAACCGCCACCGTAAAATCCGCCTGTGGCAAAGCCCTTTACGGTAACGTTGTTACCAATATAGCAGCCGTTGAACTGGTTAAGCGTGGAGTATCCGTTACTGCGGTTTGCTCCGGCAATAAATACTGCCGAAACGTTTTCGGAATTGACGTATACGCAGTCCATTCCCATATCGTCTATCTGAATCCATTTATTTGTCCAGTTTTCGGATATAAGGGCAGCGCCCGATCCTTCGCCCCATTTTTCCGTATAGGATGCAGGGTTGTTTTCGATATACAAGCCGTAAACCATATGTCCGTTGCCCTGGATTATACCCGAAAATATCTCGGGAGTCCAGACGCGGGGAGTGTAGCCTGCTTTGGCCTTACCCGTGCGCCAGTCAATGCGGCTGACGTCGTTAAGATAAATATCGTTCATCAGCTTGTAAACTGCGCCATTGTCGTAACCTGCGCCTCCGTTTGCCTCAAGCATCATATAGGCAAACTCCTCGGGGGTTTCGACAAGATAGGGGTCAGCCAGGGTTCCGCTTCCCTTTGTGGGGGCGGTGGTTTCACCCGACCAGTAATCGGGCACGTCGTCGCCTGCCAATACACCAATGCCCTGCATAGTAAAGCAGGAAAGCACCAGAGCAAAGGCAACTATAACGCATAAAAGCTTTTTTAGAACTTTAACGTAAGGAGTTTTTACTATGGCAAACCGTTTTGTACTTAACGAAACATCCTACCACGGCTACGGCGCAATTTCTGCCGTTGCAGACGAGATTCAGGCTAGAGGCTTTAAAAAGGCATTCGTGTGCTCCGACCCCGACCTTATTAAGTTTGGCGTTACCAAAAAGGTAACCGACATCTTAGACGGTGCTTCTATCCCCTATGAGATTTATTCCAACATAAAGGCTA
Organism: Acutalibacteraceae bacterium; assembly: GCA_036307905.1. GTDB lineage: Bacteria > Bacillota > Clostridia > Oscillospirales > Acutalibacteraceae > SFWF01. The sequence goes on along the minus strand of JAXJWR010000335.1, from coordinate 396 downwards.
ACCCCACAGTTGAAAACGTTCAGCAGGGCGTTGAGGCCTTCAAGGCTGCCGGTGCTGACTGCATCGTTGCTATCGGCGGCGGTTCTTCTATGGACACCGCAAAGGCTATCGGTATAATCATCACCAATCCCGAGTTTGCTGACGTTGTTTCCCTTGAGGGTGTTGCTCCCACCAAGAATAAGTGTGTCCCCATCATCGCAGTTCCCACCACTGCAGGTACTGCCGCTGAGGTTACCATCAACTACGTTATCACCGACGCTAAGAACAACCGCAAGATGGTTTGCGTAGACGTTCACGACATCCCGGTTGTTGCCGTTGTTGACCCCGATATGATGGCTTCTATGCCCAAGGGTCTTACCACCGCTACCGGTATGGATGCTCTTACCCACGCTATCG
>JAXJWR010000334.1:0-2676 GCA_036307905.1 Acutalibacteraceae bacterium | reverse complement strand
TAAAGAAGGAAACCAGTATAACAATGGCGTAAAGTATCATAAGTAGGGTTGAAAGACTAATCTTAAAGATGATACGAAGCACAGCCAGGCTTAAGAAAATTCCTACACCTACACCCACCGTTAAAATCAGGGTCATATTGGGGATAGATGGCACCTGCTCAGCCAGTACCTGCAGGTCAGGCTCGGCCACCGTGATAATAACACCCAGCACAAAGCTGACAACCAGGATTATGGGTATTTTCTTTGATTTTGTAACCGTAATACCAATGCCTTCGCCGATGGGGGTCATAGCCATTTCGGCACCCAGCTGGAACATACCCATTCCCACAATGAGAAGCACCGCACCGGTTAAAAACATAGAAAAGGTTCCAATATCCATAGGAACCAAGAATATGCTTAAAATCAGCACAATGGCAGTAATAGGCAGAACCGCCGCCAGCGATTCGGCTATTTTGGCCTTGAGGTGTGGACTCATTACGTTTCCTCCAATAAATTACTATATAAATAATACAATAAATTCCGGGCGAAAACAACCCTTTTTGCAAGTTGTTTACAGTATATTTACACAGAAAAAGCGATATATCCAGGGTGGGATATATCGCTTTTTGTCAGTATGTGTTTATAAAGTTATCAAGCAGTGTTAAACGGGCATCCAAGTATTCAAAAATTTGCTTTTTCTGGTCGATGCTTTTCTGCGGCTTTGAGGGCCAGCGCTGATTATCGCTTTCATACAGCACCTCGGGTACTAAGTCAAAAAAACTGTTAAACTCGGCCTTTATGCTGTCGTTTGACATAACCCCCGCACGAAGTGCGGTATAGCGTTGCTTTACTTTCTCCTTGAAAAGACTTAGTATTTTCGGAAAGAGAATGTTGGTGCTTTTTTTGAACCAAACCTTGCCGTCACCGCCTTCAGGCATACCTATGTCGGTGCTGACAAAATAGCTTCCGTCCCAGTAAAGGCCCCAGGTAGAGTCCAGGTCATAGGGAATGCACATCCAGGTGTCGCCTCCGTCATAGGTGACGTACAGCATATTTTTAACATAGTTATCGTATGCTCCGCTGGCAATGTAAAACAAAATTGTGTCTATAAACGAGTCAACGTCGATGTATTCCTGCAGATTTTCTTTAAATTCCGTGTCGTCGGCCGTGTTTATAAACTCTATAAATCGGTTAAAGCTGTTTCTTGCCCAGGCAGAGTTTTGCGTGGTGCAGTGCTCCAAGTCCCAACCGTTGGAATAATCGGTGGCGATAGGCTCTTTAAGATAAACCGAAGGAAGCCAGTCATCCGCCATAAGGATGGCCTGCTTTACGGTTTCGTCGTTCTTCATGCCTAAAAGCCATTTGTCCTTGGGAATGTTAAGGGTATACATTCCGTAAAAACAACCGTTTAAATAAAGAGCAACGGGGTATCCGTCCACAAGGCCCATATTTGGGAGGCTGTCGAGTATAGGAGAATGTCCCACGCGGCTTTTTGTAATTTTGGCAAAAAGTCGTGCATTAACTATATTTCTGGCGTGGGATGCATCTATGTAATTGGCCTTCAGGCAATATTTGAATTGTTCACCCCAGCCCAGGTCTACCTTATGCTTTTTGGTGTGGGCCTCGTCCTCGTAAAGCTTGATGTTATAGTTTTTCTTTTCATATTCGGCCGAGGTGTTTCCCTGAACCTTCATGGTGCAGTAGGCGGTGAAATTAACATCTTCGCTTTGATATTTCACCGTCATATTTACAGGCTTTTCCTTTGTAGAGGCCTCAAGGTCGCCTTCAAAAAATAAAACGGGAACACCCACCTTTTCGGGAGCAAGCAGTTCAGTTTTTGTACTGATAAGCTCGCTTTTTGAACAAAACACACATTTGGAGTAAAGCTGTTCACCCTGCATAAGGGTGGCAGGCTTTATATCATCAATAAAGTAGTGTGCATTTATATTAAGTGGTGTAAACTGTTTTACCGAATAGGTTTTGTCACAGGTTTCGCAAAGGATTCCGTGGGAATAACCGCTGTTACGGCAGGTAGGCGGTTTCCCCGCATCAAACACCACCTTGTGTCCTTTTAAAGGCTTATATTCGGTTCGCATACCCGAACACAGCTCGCAAACGAAGGTGGAAACAGTCATACAGTTTTCGTTTTTTTCCTCTGCGGTGCTGAATTTGTGCTCACATTTTTCCGCAAGGGCAACCTCGTCTGCGTGAAGCAAAACGGGTTCCTTTTCTTTGCAGGATGTAAAACAGGACGCAAAAATGCAAATTGCCAAAAATATCGCAACAGCGCGTTTTAAATGCATAACATCATCTCCGTTACCATTATGCCAAAAAAGTAAAAAGCTGTCAATCTTCTTGCATAAATGCCCAAATTGTTGTATTATTATACCTATAAAGATAAATAAGTGTGAAAGGACCACAGCAATGGCTTTTTTCAATAAACTGGCCGAAATAATCGGCAACTTAATTTCCACCGCAAATGATGCGCTCTACGGCTATTTGCTCATTATTTTGCTTGTTGCAGCCGGACTTTATTTCTTCATTCGTACCAAGGCAGCACCCTTCCGTATGCTTGGCGAGCAGTTCCGCGCCGTTACCGAAAAACCTAAGGATAAAGGGGAGGTTTCTTCCTTCCAGGCTCTTATGGTGTCTACTGCCTCCCGCGTGGGAACGGGAAATATCGTTGGTGTTGCAACC